>LDWW01000019.1 GCA_001045525.1 Chitinispirillum alkaliphilum
TCAACACAAGTAAATACCTATATTGCTAAACCGCGCAAGGGGGGACGGAAGGTGGCACTTTCTTAAGTGCCAGTGCCCTCAAAGGGCGGAGCGTCTTCGCGAAGCCCTACAAACGAGGCACCGAGGAGGAATCCCGATTTCCATCGGGAAGCCTGAAGGAGAACCGGTAAGTTTACAGTGAGCCTGGCCGAACTGTCTTCGGCAGCCGCCCAAATCATCCTTATTCTCTTTCGCAAGCTCTTTTACTTTTAATTATAATTTTTAAGAACACTTCGACTATCCCGATTCGGAAATCGGGATGCTCCCTTCGACTGGGAGCTCAGGACAGGCAGTGCGAGCGGAAGTGAGAGAAAAACCGGAATCAAGGTCCCAAAGTCCCCTTCAGGGGATTTAGGGGCCTCTTAAACGGTAATACAAATATCTCCACTGCAAACCGCGCAAGGGGGACTGCAGGTGGCACTTTCTTAAGTGCCAGTGCCCTCAAAGGCCGGAGCGTCTTCGCGAAGCGCTACAAACGAGGCACCGATCCCGCATTCTGCGGGAGAGCCAAGGAGAACCGGTAAGTTTACAGTGAGCCTGGCCGAACTGTCTTCGGCATGCGCCCAAATCATTCTTATTCTCTCTCTCAATCTCTTTTACTTTCAATTAAATTTTTAAGAACACTTCGACTATCCCGATTCGGAAATCGGGATGCTCAGTGCGAGCGGGAGCTCAGGACAGGCAGCGTGAGCGGAAGTGAGAGAAAAACCGGAATCAAGGTCCCAAAGTCCCCTTCAGGGGATTTAGGGGCTTCTTAAACGGTAATACAAATATCTCCACGGTAAACCGCGGCAGGGAGGACTGCAGGTGGACAATTCCTATTGTCCAGTCCCCTCCAAAAAGCGGAGTCCTCGGAGCGCTATAAACGAGGGACCGAGGAGGTACGACGAGCCGAAAGGAGGACCGGTAAGTTTACAGTGAGCCTGGCCGAACTGTACCCGGCAGCCGCCCGAATCATCCTTATCCTCTCTCTCAATCTCTTTTACTTTCAATTATAATTTTAAGAACACTCCCCCAAAGCACGCATCTACTTTCTCTTCCTCTTAAGCCCTCCCGTTTTTGCCTTTGAGACGACAGGACGTTTACCGTTACGAAGTTTCTTGCACTTTAACAAAATTTTCTCAGCATCGGCAAATGGTACTGTCATAAAGGAGAATCTGTCATGGACTTCAACTTCCTCAATCAAAGATCTTGAGACGCCGCTCTCTTTGACCACAAAATCGACGAGTGATTTTTTGGTGAAATTAAAATCCTTGCCCCTGGCGATAAACAGACGGGTTTTTCCGGTTGAAAGATCATTCTCTCCCCTGTTTTTACTCCTTTTCACCTGAGATATTTTTCCATAACTGCTCACGTCAAAAGATTTACTGAACGATAACTTCAGTACAGCAGTGAGTACCTCCGAAGGCTGCACATCACCCTCCAGTAACTCCTCAGCCCACGATTCAAAATGTGCTTCAGCGGAAGCATTGGAGATCAGACTTTTTAATTCTTCTGTGATATTTTTCTTTTTGTTTTCGACAATCTGCCCGATTTCAGGCACCTGCAGTTTTCTCATAGTCACTTTGGCCGCACGCTTTATGAAACCCAGCTTACTGAACTCATCCGGAGTGATAAAAGTCACAGCAGTCCCCTGGTTTCCCGCCCGTCCAGTTCTTCCAATTCTATGTATATAGGCTTCGGGGTTTTGGGGAAGAGAATAGTTGATCACGTGGGTAAGATTGTTGATATCAATCCCCCTTGCTGCAACATCTGTGGCCACCAGCAGGTTAATCTGCTGATTGCGGAATTTTCTCAGAATTGATTCTCTCTGTGACTGGGAGATATCTCCGTGAATTCCCTCAGAAGAATATCCTCTGTCTATTAGACTTGAAACAAGCTCATCAACATCACTTTTAGTTCTGCAGAAAACGATCCCATAGAAACGGCTCTCCATGTCAACTATCCTGCACAGAGCCTCGAACTTGTCTCTTCTGGACACCTCATAATAGATCTGATCTGTCAAATTGGTGGTAAGTGATGTTTTCGTTTTTATGTGCTTTGTGTCAATCATATATCTAGAAGCGAGGTTTTTTATTCTCTCAGGCATGGTTGCAGAAAAAAGCAGCACTCGCTTGTAATCAGGTGCCTGCTCGAGGATCTGCTCGATATCCTCTATAAAACCCATATTGAGCATCTCATCACCTTCATCAAGAATCACAAACTCCACCTTCTGGAGATTGAGTGTTTTCCTTCTGATATGATCCAAAAGTCTTCCCGGTGTGCCTACAACTATTGATACACCTTTTTTTAATCTGTTGAGCTGAAGCTCCATTGACTGGCCACCATAAATGGGAGCAATGGTCAGCCCGCTGTCGCCCTTCAGGGAATTGAATTCCTCACAAATCTGTAACACCAGCTCTCTTGTTGGAGCAAGGATCAATGCCTGAACATGTTTCATCTTCGGGTCAAGCATATCCAAAAGGGGCAGGGCAAACGCAGCAGTCTTTCCAGTCCCGGTCTGGGCCTGAGCAATAATATCCGATTCGTCGTTGAGGAAAAGGGGTATAGTTAGGCTTTGAATCTCAGTTGGCTCTTCAAAGCCTTTTTTTCTTATTGAATTGAGTGTTTTTTCGGAGAGTCCTAAGTCTTTAAATTCTTTCATCTTTCGTAATCCAAATTCTTTGCCACAGAGGCACGGGTTAATATCTGCACTCAGTACAGCTTCGCGGGCTGAATTGATGCATTATAAGTTAAATCCTGTATAGATGTGTTAAAAGAGATTTTTTTCAGTGGGAGATCTTTTTTTACACAGATTTTGACAGATAATTCTCTGAAGAACTGATCGTCTTGGATACCCTCTCCTAATCAGCATAAACTGATAGTGAGAGCTAATCTATTATTCTTAAACTCAGGCAGCCTGCAGTTCCGCCTCATCAAACTTAACAGAAACGATAGTTGAAATACCAGATTCCTGCTGAGTGACACCATAGAGCAAGTCTGCAGCTTCCATAGTTCTCTTATTGTGAGTAATCACAATGAACTGTGTTTTTTCTGCAAATTTTCTCAAAACCTTTACAAACCTGCCGATATTTGCATCATCGAGAGGAGCATCCAGCTCATCGAGAATACAATATGCAGATGGTTTCACAAGATAGAGAGCGAACAAAAGAGAGATAGCGGTAAGAGCTCGTTCTCCCCCGGAGAGAAGCTGTACACCTCTCATCTTTTTCCCTGCAGGACGCACATTGATATTTATGGCAGCTTCGAGAGGATCCACGTTCTCTTCGAGCTGAATATTTGCTTCTCCACCTTCAAACAGAGTAGTAAACATTTCGGTAAAATATTTCTGAACCAGTTCAAATGTTTCAAGGAACTGAGTTCTCGCTTCCTTATCAAGTTTTTTGATCGCCTTTTCAAGATCATCCACAGCAGTCTGCAGATCATCTCTCTGTTCAGTTAGTTCTTTGAGACGCTGACTCTCGGTTTCATAGTCCTCCAGAGCAGCCATATTTACCTGACCCACATGTTTTATTCTCTCCTTAAGCATAGAAATATTTTTCACGACATTACTGTCTTCCTCCTCAATTACCGGCATATCTTCAGGTGGACTTTCCAGATCAATTTCGTAGGCCTCCCAGATTTTCTCCCTGATCCTTCGCTGTTCCTGTTCATCACGGGTCTGCTTGATCTCACTGTCATGTACCAGGTTTGAAATCCTCTCCACCTCAGTCTGGTCTTCCCTCAGTTCTTTGCGTGACTGCTCAATTTCGTTAAGGCTGCAGTTATAGGACTCGCGAACTGAATCTTTAATCTGTTCGAGCTCCTTTCGCTTCTCCTTATGTTTTTCAAGTTCCTGCTTTTCAGATACAAGTCTGTTCTGAAGGTCCTCGATTTCTCTTTGGGCCCTGACTTTCTCTTCATTTTTCGCGGCCTTGCGCTCACCAAAGAGCTTGTTATCCCTTGTAAGCCGTTCGATATCCCTTTTATCCTGAGCTAAGCGGTTGTTCAACCCATGGACCTCAAGCTCGATGTTTTTGAGATGTTCAACAAGAGTGCGGCGTTCCTCTTCCATAAGACGCAAAGCGCTCCGTGCTTCATTAACCTGCTCCTCAAGAGATTCACGACGGTTTTGGAATGTAGCCTCTTCCGCCTCACCGTTGGAGATAATCTCTTCAAGCTCCACAATTTTTCTCTTTAGATCGGTCAGCTCCGGCTGCAGTACATCAATTCGTGAAACAATATTCTGTATTTCGTTTTCATAGTGTGAAATATTTGTCTGCTGTTCCTGTTGTTTGCGATGTCCCCGGTTTATCAACTCATCAACCTCAACCAAAGCCATTTTCGCTTCATCTCTGTTTATTACACACACATCCTTGTCAGTAAGCACCTTCCCATAATCTTTCTCAAATACCACAACATCTTCGGAGAGTTTCTCGATTTGCTGTTTTCTCTGAAGAATGCCGGCATTCTCCTCTTTAGCATCCCCAGCCACCACAGTTCCGTCAAAACTGCATATCACTCCCTGCTCAGTTACCGCCACACCATTGGTTTTACAATTTTTGGTGAATTGAAGGGCAGTAGGATAATCGGGGGAAATAAACATACTTCCGAACAGATAATCAGCCAAAACCGAACAGTCTTCTTCCGTTTTAACAAACGAAGCGACTTTGACCAGCCCTTCATCATTCTCAACCGGAGAGTTTTTCTCAAGTGATCCAAGTCTCTCAAGTGAAATCATACATGCAGAACCAACCTTCTCTTTTCCAAGATACTCTACCGCCGCTTCAAGCTGAGCATCGGTGTCAAAAACGATGGTCTGAATTCTGTTGCCAAGCACTTTTTCAACCAGTGAGACAACCTTTTCATCCTCAATTTTTATCAGATCGGCAACAATTCCCCTTAATCCCGCAGGCTTATGATTAAGAATGGCCTTCACTCCACTTTCATAACCTTCAAAGGAGGCATCCAGACCAGCAAGAAACTTAAGCTGAGATTTGCAGGAAGCGATCTGGGCCTCGAGGTGCTTTTCACTCTCCACCAGCGCCCTGTACCGTTCATCCTCTTTTTCGATCCGCCCCGCAAGCACCTCTCTTGCCTGGAGATGATTACGGTTGGTCTCATCCACCTCTGCGAGCTGTCTTTTACAAACCTCGATCGACTCCTGATACTCTTCGAGCCGGTTTTCCAGATTCATTACTTCCCGCTCATCACGGTCCTTTCTCTCCAGGGAATTACTGAGATTGGACTTTGCAGCACTGAGTTTATTTCTTGTCTCACCCTGGATATTGATCATTTCAATCTGATCCCGTCCAAGCTGATCCGCCAGCTCCCGCCTGGAGGAGAGGTTTTTATCAAATGCAGCAAGCTCGTCATTGGCTCCATCAACCCGCTCTTTGCTTTTCTGAAGCTGTGATTCCCTTTCAACAATACCCTTTTCAATCTGTGTTCTAAGCTTAATGGCTTCTTCGATCTGAGTATCGAGGGACTGGGCATCCTGCTCATATATTGCGATGTTTTTGTGAAGATTATTCATCCGCTCTTCATTCACAGAAATAAACCTGTCAAGATTAATGATTTTCTCATCACATTCACTGACATTTCTGGTTGCAAGCCCAAGCTCGTTTTCCTTCTCGAGTGCAGCGAGCTTCATTTTCTCAATACGTGACTCCCCTGCTGCTATACGGGCCTTTAAAGTCTCCCTTAGTGACTCTTTCTCTGCAAGGAAAGCCTTTCTCTGTTTCATTGCCTGGGCCAGCGCAGTGTAGCGGCTGTTTTCGAAACCAACTTCAAGTGATTTGAGATTATCATAATAACTTTTATAGCGTCTGGCCTTTTCGACATGACGGGCGAGCATACGAACCTGTCGGTCAGCTTCCTGCACCTTATCATTTATACGCAAAAGATCCTGACGGGTTCTCTCAAGCTGGCGAGCACTCTCTTTTCTGCGCTGCTTGTACTTACCGATTCCTGCGGCTTCTTCAAACAAAACCCTGCGCTCATCAGCTTTATCGGAAAGAATCGCATTGATCATAGAATTTTCTATAGTAGTATAGGCAGCACTTCCGACTCCGGTATCAAGAAAAAGATTATGAATATCGCGCAACCTGCAGGGAACCTTATTAAGGCGGTATTCACTTTCTCCGCTTCTGTAGATTCTTCTGGTGATCGAAACCTCATTGTATTCAACCGGTAATATACCTTTGTTGTTTTCTACTGTCAGGGTCACTTCAGCCATATTGAGGGGCTGGCGGCGCTGTGTTCCGGAGAAAATCACATCCTGCATACTTGAACTTCTCAGCATCGAGGCTTTCTGTTCACCGAAAACCCACCTTATAGCATCAACCACATTACTCTTTCCGCAGCCATTAGGCCCAATTACCGCTGTCATACCAGAGCCAAAACGTAAGTCAGTCTTGTCGGCAAAAGATTTGAATCCGAAAATTGATAACTTCCTGAGAATCATATAATTCGCTCTCTCCCCGGAGGATTGCTGATGTGTGATTTGGCTCAAAACCGGAGTAAAATACCACCCGTAGAAGCCAAGTTGCATTCAAGATACAATATATTGGGTTTTTGGTCAAGAAAAAGCTCGCCCATACAGTGCAGGTTTTTGAAAATTGGCCCAAAATGGATTTTAAGGGCTATTGAAACCACAAAAAATATTATAAGCCATAATAAAAGCAACATATCTTGATTTGTGTCAACATTTCTCCTTTTCTTTCCTTCTATATTAAGATTAGGCACAGTTATTTGATAAATATCAAAACTGGACTTTTTTTTGCAGGTCAATAAAATTCTTATTTTCCAAGGAGAAGCGTTATGAAAAAAGGAACAGACCAGACACTCATCTCAAAACCTTTCAAATACAATGAACTGGTAAATTACCAGGATGGTTCTATCGTCAGCAGAACTATCCTTGACCACGATGTCGGTACAATTACGGTATTTGCCTTTGACGCAGAGCAGAGTTTAAGCGAACACACTGCACCCTTTGATGCTCTTATTGAAGTTGTTGAAGGTAAGGGCAATATCATTATTGAAGGAAAGGAGTATGAGGTCAACAGCGGTGAGCAGATAATCATGCCTGCAAACAGGCCACATGCAGTGAATGCTGCCGAGCGTTTTAAAATGGTACTTGTCATGATCAGGGCAAAGAAAACGGAATAACTGTGTCAGGTCTTAACAAATTGACTTTAGATGTTAAGCCACTGATTGATAGACATTTGTTTATCAGCCAGTGGCCTTAAAGCATTTGTTAACTCTTTATGTCAACATTAAAGGAGCTAAGCAGTTTTGATATGGTTCTGATTTTATCAACATTACGTTTTACAGCCGATATATTACAAAAGATGAGAATACAATACATTACAGATAAATTTAATTTTTTTTGTCTGGAAAACCCGCATTGCTTTTGTTAATTTTACATCGGGAAAACAGGAATATTGGCTAAATGTATTTTTTTTGTGTATTTTGATATGGCAAATGATAATTTACATAGATTACAGAGTTAAAGGTTACAAGAAACCATTCTCATATAAGCAAAGGAGATTATCATGGCAAGGATCACAAAACAGGAACTGATTCGATTACAGAAGAAGTACAAAACTGATGCCCGCATTGGTGAAAAGTTCGGAATCACAAGACAAGCCGTACATCAGCTTCGTAAGAAGTATGGAATTGAGTCCCGCACTGCATCCAATCCGGAAAGAAACCAAAACATTCTGGCTATGCGGGAAAATGGAGCATCGGTAGAGGCAATTGCAAAAAAATTCAAACTCTCTATTCCGCAGACCTATCGGATTATCAAAGAAACTTCTGCTCCAAAAAAGAAAACAAAAGCCAAGAAAAAAACCACCAAGAAAAAAAGATAAAACCCACTCAGGCCCCGGATTTGTTTTTTACAAATATCCGGGGCTTTTGCATTCTCCTTATTGCAGACAATTTTTCCAAATTGAGAATTTTTCAATATTAAACCCCCTGTCCGCGCAAATCTGTAAGGGGATAGTGAATGTGTGCAAATCCACAGTTATTTGTGCGGAGACATTAAGAGTTTCAAGATTGATGTAAAGGGGGTTAGTTATGAACTACGAAAGCATGCAGGACAGAGTTTACAAGCTGGATTTTGTTGAGAGCAGGGAGAGTGCAAGTGCTATGATTAAAGCAGTTCTTGGAACACTTGCCAGTAGAATGAAAAAACCTCAGGCTCACAGGTTCACCGATGATCTTCCCGAGCCGCTAAATTATGAGACCCTTAGAGGCCATCAGGCACATGTTACCAATATATCTGTTGATCAGTTTATTTCCGGTCTATGTTCACAATTCAGGATAAATGAGGAACAGGCAAAGAAACTGGTCACAACGGTTTTGCACTGCGCCAAGGATTCCCAGCCCCAGGAAGAGATCCTCACATGGGAACAGGGCCTTCCCGCAGAATGGATACCAATAATAGAGAAGGCTTAAGAGGTACCCATGTGTGGCACACCACAAAGAGTACCTGCGTGATGCAGGTACTCTTTTTCACACCTTGCTGAATATTTTTATAGCCTGCTCAGGACAGTACTTTGCGGCATTTTCATACTCTAACTCAAAGTACTGAGGGATATTTTTATGTCGTGGCGTTGCTTTTCCGTTTTCGCCCACATCGAATGCATCAGGACAGATACTTGCGCACAGCCCGCATCCACTACAGCACTCATCAACTACTACTCTCATCCTCTGACCTCTCTTTTTGTTGGGTTAAACTTTCATTGACCTGGAACGATCTCAATTTTTGCCCTGCTTCCGGAATCGAGGTTGTGATATGCATCGACCACAGAGTCGAATTTTTCGACTGATTGATCGAGGATGTTCAGCGGATCGATAACTCCGGTTTGAATCAAAGAGGCAAGCTGTGGAATGATTCTGTGATGATCACAGTTGCCCATTTTGATGGTGAGATTTTTATTTAGGGCAACACCAAATGGGAAAAACTGTGCACTTTGTGGATAGAGTCCAACAACAGCCAGGGTTCCGGCTTTATCAATTGCCTCAGTTTCCCACCTCAGGGCCTGAGACGGGGCATCCCCGACAGACCAGTTTGATTTTACCTCCTGCCCGCCGGTTTGAACCTGTTTTATTTCATCGTCAAATTCTTTTCTATGAAGTTGAGATTGCTGAGCAGCGGGCCCGCTGTGTGCGGCATGAGCATCAACCCCCACAGCATCGATAACCCTATCCACCCCTATACCACCGGTAAGCGTGTGGATAATTTCCACAGGATCATCCTGATCGAAATTTATAATCTCAGCCCCCTGCATTCTGGCCATTTCAAGTCTTGTGGGGATAGAGTCGACAGCCAGAACCCTTCCAGCACCAAAATACCACGCACTCCAGATAGCAAAGAGTCCAACCGGTCCGCATCCAAAGACCGCAACGGTATCCCCCTGTCGGATCTCGGCCAGCTCAGCGGCGTAGAAACCTGAGGGGAGTATATCGGAGAGCATAACAGCCTGATCATCGGAAATCTGGGGGGGTATTTTGACCGGCCCCACATTGGCAAAGGGAATGGTTGCTTTTTGCGCCTGAAGTCCCTGAAAGGGCCCGCTTATTTGTGGGCCTCCAAAGTAGGCCCCTCCGGAGAGTTTCCCATTTGGATTTGCATTGTCACATTGAGAATAGTATCCGGCTCTGCAGTACACACAATATCCACAAGCTATGCTTGAAGGGATTACCACCCTGTCTCCGGGCACCAGATTTCGCACCTCAGCCCCCACAGCCTCAACTATCCCCACTCCTTCATGCCCCAGAACCGTTCCCTCCAGCATAGTGCCCATTCTGCCCCTTACAATATGAAGATCGGTTCCGCTTATCCCTGAGGCAGTCAATCTCACCAAGGCATCGGTGGGAGAGTTAATCTGTGGGTCATCGATCTCCTCAAGCCGTATATCACCCACTCCATAATAAACAACCGCTTTCATATACACACCCCTTATGTTAAGAACTCTCAAATCTCTTTGACACAAGCTTAAACAGTGCAAAACAGGTGCCTCTGAGGAGAGGGGGATATTTTCTTCCTCCATACAGGTGGGATTTGGGGGGCGGCAGGGGTAAGAGGAATGGATTTTGCATCACCAAAGAGAGAGAGCCATGCATTCAAGGAGAGGATTAATTGAGAAAAGAGCGCTCAGTACAAATCGGTATATCGGGTTCTTACGGAGGGTTTAATCTCGGTGATGAAGCTATCCTCAGCAGCATCCTAAAACTAATCCGCTCCTCACTGGATGCCCATATTACCATCTTCTCCAAAGATCCCGCCGACACACTCAAAAGACACCACGTAGAACGGGCTGTTCCGGTTAAAAAACTTACCCGTGAGGAATCGGCAAAAGAGATCGAAAAACTCGACGTTTTGATTCTGGGCGGAGGGGGCATACTGTATGATGCAGATGTAAAATCCTATCTGCGTGAACCACTTATCGCCATCGAAAAAAAGGTCCCCTTTATGGTCTACGCTATCAGTGCCGGACCTCTTTTCGACAACTTCAGACAAAACCTGGTAAAAGACTGTCTCAACAATGCAGATATCATTACAGTCAGGGATCACCACTCAAAACAAATACTTGAAGAGATCGGGGTGAGAAAAGAGATAACGGTTACAGCCGACCCTGCAGTCCTTCTGCAAAGAGAACCCATTGATGAAAACATACTCAAACAAGAGGGCATAAAACCAGGTAAAAAACTTGTGGGAATCTCTGTAAGGGAGCCGGGACTGGCGGCTCCCGATATACAGGAAAAATCCTACCACCTCATACTTGCAAATACCGCCGACTACCTCATAGACAGGTTCAATGTGTTTGTAGTCTTTATCCCAATGGAGAGAAAAGTTCTCGATCTGCAGCACTGTCACGCGGTAATCTCCCTTATGCTTCGCCCCCAGCAAGCAACTGTACTCCAGGGCAAATACACCTCAGGTGAACTTCTCAGCATCCTTTCACATTTCAGCTTTTCCGTAGGCATGAGACTGCATTTTCTTATCTTTTCCGCACTAAACGAAATCCCGCTTGTCGGCCTGCCCTACTCTCCTAAAGTAAACGGTTTTTTGGAAGAGCTGCATCTTGAAATGCCCCCCATCCATCTGGTGAATGCAGGGAGGCTGATTGCCCATATCGATAAAGCCTGGGACAACAAAGTCTCAGTACTGCAGAGAATAAACCGTCACTTGCCGGAACTCAAAGAAAGAGCTCTTATTAACAATCAATTATTACTCAAACTTTTAAGCAAATACCCTTAATCTTCCAAGCATCACAAAGCTCATAACACCATAACTTGAAAAGTGAAAAGCTATACATTCTTTACTGATTTTCTGCGCCTTAAGAGTGCTTTTTCCAATTCTACCATTATAAACAGTACTACTCCTGAGGCAATCATTAAAGGCCAGTGAATTGCCCTCACACCACTTGTTCCAAACAGATTCTGAAACACGGGAAAGTAGGTAAAAAGGAGTTGAAAGAGACTTACAAGCAGAACTGTTATCCATACAGGTTTTGTCGCTTTTATCGCCTTAAGGTTTAGGGATGAACCTTTCAGAAACCGGCTGTTAAACAGGTAAAATATCTCCCCTATGATAAGTGTGTTGACCGCAATTGTCCTGGCGTAATCGACACCTAAATCAGGCTGAAAATTGTGAAAGAAATAAAACAGTCCAAAAGAGGACAGGTTCAAAAGAACAGAAACATATATGATTCTTCCCAGCATGGGTCCTGAAATCAATGGTGATTTAGGATCCCGCGGGGGTTTTTTCATGGCATCTTTTTCCATGGGTTCAAAAGCCAGGGCAAGAGCGAGGGTAACCGCTGTAACCATATTTACCCACAAGATCTGAGCAGGAGTAATGGGTAAGATTGTACCAAGAATTATTGCGGTAATAATGATCAATCCCTGACCGCCGTTTGTGGGCAAAATGAAAAGCAAGGATTTTCTGAGATTATCATAAACCGTTCTCCCCTCCTCGACTGCATTTACAATTGAAGTGAAGTTATCATCTGCCAAAACCATTACAGCAGCTTCTTTTGACGCTTCAGTACCCTTTATCCCCATCGCGATACCGATATCAGCCCTTTTTAGCGCCGGTGCATCATTCACCCCATCTCCGGTCATTGCAGTTACAATACCTTTTTTCTGCAGAGCCTGAACCAGCCTTAGTTTATGCTCGGGACTGACCCTTGCAAACACATCCACACGCTCTGCAATATCCGGCAGCTGGGAATCATCGATTTTATCAAGTTCACTTCCTGATATTACGGTTTTACCATCCCCGATACCGAGCTGTTTTGCAACAGATACAGCTGTAAGCGCATGATCTCCGGTAATCATCTTTACCCTTATACCAGCTTCCCTGCACTCCTGAACAGCAGAAATGGCTTCCTCTCTTGGAGGATCAATAAGCCCGATTATTGCAAGAAGTGAAAAATCATCCTGCACAGCTTTCATATCTATGCTCTCTCTGTTCATTTCACTATCTTTACAGGCTACAGCCAGCAGTCTTAACCCCTTTGAGGCCATCTCTTCACAGCGTTGCTTCCACCATTGAGTATCGATATCCCTTCTCTCATCCCCAAAACCCTGATATTGACATCTCTCAAGAACCCTTTCCGGTGCACCTTTGAGAAAAATTACTCTTGACGGATTTTCCTCAGTTCCGGTTTCATTAAGAGTTGCCATGAATTTGTGTTCCGACTCGAAAGGGATAGTATCGAGTCTTCTGGAATTCTCTAATGAATCGATCCCCCCTTTATTGGCCAGACATATAAGTGCTCCTTCAGTAGGAGCCCCTTCTACAGTCCAGGAATCATTTTCCTCTCTGAGCCGTGAGTCATTACAGAGAAGACAACCATTCAGCAATAATTCCATCATCTCATCCTTCACAGGGTCGATTCTCTTATTTCCAACAGAAAAATGCCCGGAAGGTTTGTAGCCGATACCTGAAATTTCAACCATCTTATCGGGCATCTGAACATGTGTCACCGTCATTTCGCTTTTAGTTAATGTTCCGGTTTTATCCGAGCAGATCACACTCACAGAACCGAGCGTTTCTACCCCCGGCAGCAATCGGATAATGGAGTTTCTTTTTGCCATTCTTTGAACACCGATTGCCAGAATAATGGTGATAACAGCGGGAAGCCCCTCAGGTATTGCTGCTACAGATAAGCCAACCACAGCCAGAAATATTTCCTCAAGTGAGTATCCGCCTATGAAATATCCAGCCATGAATGTGATTGCAGCAAAAAGAAGTATGATTAGGGTAAGTTTACGCCCGAATTTTTCTATCTGCCTGAGAAGAGGAGTGGTGATCGACTTCACTTCAGAGAGCATCCGGTTGATTTTCCCAAGTTCGGTATAGGCTCCGGTTGCAGTTACCACTCCGGTGGCCAGTCCCGAAGAAACGAGTGTCCCTGAATACGCCATCGAAAAGCGGTCTCCAAGCGAAGCACTGCCCCCGACGGGTTCAATCCCTTTTTGCACACTTTCCGATTCACCAGTAAGGGATGCCTCATTTACAGAGAATGATTTAACCGATAGCAGCCTTATATCAGCAGGCACCCTGTCGCCAGATTTGAGCTGAACGATGTCACCTGGAACCAGCTTTTCAGCTTCAATTTCCCCCATCTGCCCATCTCTTTTTACAAGAGCGTGAGATGAGAGCATCTTTTTTACTGCATCGAGAGCTTTTTCTGCTTTTCCCTCCTGCAGGTAGCCTATCAGTCCGTTTATTACCACTACTACCAGAATAATCCAGGTATCAATCCAGTGTCCCAACAACGCGGTAATGACTGCTGCGACAAGCAGAACATAAATCAGGATATTATGGAAGTGTTTAAGAAACTTTAAAACGGGATGAACATCTTTTTTTTCGGGCAATTTATTTAACCCATACTCATCGAGTCTTTTTTGAGCTTCCTGCTGACTCAAACCGTTATGAGAGCTTTTTAAAACATCCAAAACCTTATCAGTATCGTATGAATGCGATTTAGTCAGATCAGTTTTCAAACTGCTAATCATCCGTCACCAACCCCTTATTAAGATGTAAAATTGAGCATTTTAGAAAAGTGTAATATAAGAAAGTCTCAGAGAGTTAACAAAGTAAATTTTAAATTTATATTTCTTTTATCTGTATATGATCCCAAAGCTCAGGGAGTCTGAAGGCAGGGAAAAGCAAGTATATCCTCAAAAAATATTCTTTTTAGTAATAACCAAAACGTCCTTCTGGTAGAACATTTTTACTATTTCATTATAATAGAACACCCAGTTCAGGTATGAAAATGGTGATAAACGTTTCGGCATTTTATTGGAATTGAAGCAAATTATTTTTCAGATTATCATATTCCTTTGTAATTTTTTCGACATGAGTTGTTGCAGTAAACAAATCACCCTTTTTACATGCGGCTTCAATTGCCTTAGCGATTTCTGCGATTCTCTCAGCACTGATATTTGATGATGATCCTTTCAGTTTATGTGCTTGTTTTGCCATATGCTCCAAATCTTTTTTCTCGGCAAACTCTTTTAGCAATTCTAACTGAGGCGGGAACTCTTCAACAAAAAGATTTGAAATAGTCATTGCCAGTTCCCTGTCTCCCATCATACGTTCAATGAACGATTTGGTATTCAGGACCGGAAAAAAATCGAAACTCTCTCCTTCAACTGTTTCTTTATGTTCTGCAAACTGAACATCATCAGCAAGCCACTTCTCGATTTTACTTTCTATAATTTCCGGTGAAACAGGTTTGGCAACATAATCATTCATCCCCGCCTTCAGGTATTTTTCTTTATCCTCTTTCATGGCATGAGCAGTCATTGCAATCACAGGAATATCTTTTGTCCTTTCACCAGCTATACCTGAACGGATCAGTTCAACCGCTCTTACTCCGTCCATTTCAGGCATCTGAATATCCATCAACACCAGATCATAATGTGATAACTTGAGTGCATCCAGGGCCTCTTTTCCATTCATTACAGCATCGATTCTGTAACCAAGTTTTTCAACAATTTTGGTTGCAACAATCTGGTTTACCTGATTATCCTCAGCCAAAAGAATCCTTTTTTTTCTGTGTTTGGATTCCGATAAGGTATGCTTTGTTATAGAGGTTTTTTGCCTTTCATCAGAGGATTTTGTATCCTGTGTAAGTGCCATTTCCATACATTCCCAGAGGGAATTTTCACGAAGAGGTTTAGTCAGATATCCGGAAAATCCTGACTGTCTGAATTTTTGGATATCACCCCTGTTACATACAGATGTCATCATTATAAGAATCGTATCGTTTATATCGGGACTATTTACGATTTCTTTCCCCAGCATCCAGCCATCAATTTGCGGCATAAGCATATCGATCAGAGCAATTTTATAGGGGGCATTTTTTTGTGCTGCTTTGTGCATCAGCTCAAGAGCTTTTTTGGCTCCTTCAGCTTCATCATAGCTACATCCCCATTTTGACAACAGAGTTGTAATCATAAACCTGTTTGTTTCCTGATCATCCACCACAAGTACCTTAATTCCTTCAAGACCAGTTTTGAGCTGTAAATCTGTAGTTGTACAGTCATGATTTTTCCCAAATTTTGCAGTAAACCAGAATCTCGAACCATCCCCTTCTTTACTTTCAAGGCCGATTTGACCACCCATAAGCTCACAAATTCTTTTTGAAATTACAAGGCCAAGTCCGGTACCACCATATTTGCGCGTGACTGAGCCATCCACCTGCGTGAAAGGAGAGAAGAGTAAGCTCTGTTTTTCTTTGTTAATACCAATACCGGTATCAATAATTTCAAACCTCATGACTACCTCATTTTCAAGTTCATCCTCAATGCTGATATGTACTTCAACTTTACCTTGATCGGTGAATTTAAGAGCATTGCCCACAAGATTGGTTATGATTTGTCTTAGTCTTCCAGGATCGCCTTCAAGAAAAGGAGGTACAGCAGGTTCAATCATAAGGATAAGTTCCAATCCCTTTTCATGAGCTTTGAATTCCATAATTTCCATTATATCTTCAATACATACACGCAGATTGAAAGTAACATTTTCAATTTCGAGTTTTCCGGCTTCTATTCTCGACAGATCAAGTATATCGTTTATCAGTCGTAACAGTGTTTCTCCACTTTTCTGGATCATCTGTGCGAATTTTCTCTGTTCTGAGTTTAGCTCAGTGTCCAGAAAAAGCCCGGCCATACCGATAACACCATTCATTGGAGTACGTATTTCATGACTCATATTGGCAAGGAACTCAGATTTGGCCATACTGGCCATCTCAGCTTTCGAAGCCATCATGTTAGCACGCATTGTAGCCTCTTCAAGCTGCATGTTTGTTTCAAGAAGATTCTGTTCATTTCTTTTGCGCTCTGTTATGTCACGGGCAATATGTACACACCCCAAAAGTTCTCTGTTTTCACCCATCAGAGGTGAAACAGTGACAGAAAAAATGCCATTAAACTGAGGTATTTCCATTTCCCTTGTATGAACGAAACCATCTTTCAGGACATTGCTGAAGGGACAATTTTCTGGAGGACATTTTTCTCCATGAACATGGGTAAAGCAGCAGGCTCCAGTAATTTGATTTGGTGATTTTCCCAAATACTCTGACATTGCCTTGTTTGCTCTGAGGACCCTGTGATTTTTATCAAGTATGGCAATAAGATCCGGAACAGCATCAAAGGTCCTCTCCCATTCCTCTTTTGCCATCAGAAGTTTCATTTCAGTTTCTTTACGTCCCGTTATATCAGTGTGAGAACCGGCCATACGAAACGGTTTGCCCTTCTCATCTCTGAGTGCTTGTCCCCTGGCAAGAATCCAGCGATATGTTCCGTCTTTGTGCTGATACCTGAATTCTGTTTCGTATGTATCAATATCCCCTTTAAGGTATCGATCTATGTAGTTTTTAACCCGGAGCAAATCGTCAGGATGAAGGAATCTTTCAAAGGTGGCAAACTCATTTGGCAGCTCATGATCTTTATACCCTATTATCTCTTTCCATCTGGGAGAAAGGTATAATTCACCGGTACGAAGATCCCAATCCCAAATTCCGTCTCTGGATCCTCTTATGGAGAGTTCAAAAAGTTCATTCTTATCCTGAAGTTCCTTTCTTATCTGTCTTCGCTCAATGAAATTTCTAAGCTGAAGAGCAATAAGGTCAATCAGTTTTTCCTCTTCTTTGAGAAACGGCTTTTCCTCATTTTGTTCCCTGTTGAGATAACATATTATCAATTTTCCCTCTATACTATTTTTAACAGACAAATCCCTTTTCATACTCCATTTGGTTTCAATGAAATTTTCAGATTTATAAATGTTGCCAAACAGAGAGATCATTGCACATGTGTCATTATCAAAAATCATGGCACCGGGAATAAGCTGAGTAACTTTTTGCATAACCTGATCGAAATCAGCTTCCGGCTCATCTATTACAAGTGATATATCACTTAAACATTTCAGTTCTTTCACCCTCTGCGCCAAGGCGTCAGTCTGTTTTTTCAGGTTTTCACGCATGCAGTACTCTTCTGTCACATCTCTGAAAACAAGTACAGCACCCATGACCTCTTCATCGAGATTTTTTACCGGTGCGCAACTGTCGGCAATCTGGTACTCAGTTCCATTTTTTGAAATAAGGAGAGTGTGATTAGCAAGCTCAAGGGTTTCACCTGTGGAGAGGACCTTTTCGATCGGGTTGAAAGCAGGTGAACGATCCCTTGCATCTACAATCCTGAAAACCTCATTGAAGGGTCTTCCATAAGCCTCCTGGCTACTCCAGCCTGTGAGTGCCTCAGCCACACAGTTGATGCTATTTACATTTCCCAATTGATCGGTACAGATAACACCATCGCCCATCGAACGCAATGTTGCTTCGAAGCGTTCTTTAAGTATCTTCTGTTCCTCTTCGGCCATTTTCTGATCGGTAATATCCTGCACAATCCCCTTAGAGCGAAGTGGTTTGTTTTGTGCGTCAAACTCAGTACTGCAGATCTCCTTCACCCACTTTATCCTTCCATCCTTCATGAGCAACCGGTGTACAATTTCATAAGGCGTTTGATTTTGAAGAGATCCATTGTATGCTTCATCAACAATTTCCCTGTCTTCAGGATGAATTACATGAAGGAAAGCATCATAGGAAGCACCAAAACATGACGAATCGATCTCAAAGATTTCGAATATCTCTTCTGACCATTGGAGAGCACCACTTTGACAATCAAGATCCCATCTTCCCATGCGCGCGATTTTTTCTGCCTGGATAAGATCATCCATATTCTCCCGAAGCTTTTTTTCCATTCTTTTCCGGTCGGTTATGTCAAATTTATACTCTGTAACCAACCAATCCCCACTTGAGTTTTGGAAAGGGATTGTATGACATTCAACGATACGGTTGTCTTCTTTGGGCATTGTCTGTTCCCTAACCACCCTTTTTTTAGTTTCCAGAGCCTGGGGTATTCCACAGGTCTGGCATGGTTTGTCAGCATCTCTGAAATAGGTATAGCATTTTTTCCCATCCGGTTTTCCATAAATTTTTTCCCAGGTAGAATTGACATATTTCAAATTGTAATTTGTATCAATAATATCGATACCGGTTTTTGTAGATTGTAATATGAATTCAATATGATTCATCTGCTCTTTCAATTCCTCACGCAACCTGTACTCTTCAGAGACATTTCTGAACACCAGTACAGCTCCTACAATACTCCCATCTACAGATCGTATAGGAGCACAACTATCGGCAATGTGTATCTCTTCACCATTCTTTGCAATGAGAACAGTATGATTGGCCAGCTCAACGGATTTTCCTGTTTGCAACACTTTTTGTACGGGATTGAAAGCGGGAGAGCGGTCACAGGCATCTATGATGTTAAATACCTTTGTGAATTTAACCCCGCGGACTTCATAATCACTCCAGCCTGTGAGGGTTTCTGCAACTTTGTTCAGAGCTGTTACATTAGATTCTGTGTCAACCGAAATAACTCCATCCCCCATTGATTTAAGAGTGGCCTCAAGGTATTCCGTAAGTTCGTTTTGCTTAGCTATGTAAGAGTTTATCTTGCTGTCGGTTATGCCGAGTACCTTGTAAAAAAACAAAAACAGCACAGTTAAGAGAAAGGTAGCTGTATAAAAAACAATCCATTTCATTTGGGCAAAATCGCCCTGCAGATCTGTAATGTCAAGTATTTTTATCAAGTGCCCTATTTCCTCCCCGGACACATCAGTAACAGGTGTGACCATTACACGTACAAAGAGGTCATCAAAGGATACTTTTTCAGACAACTTACCCTTAAGATTTTCTGATTCAACAATGAATTGTTCCAGTTCCTGAGGATAATGGTCCTGGGAATAGTAGATCAAAGCTTTTTCAGAAAAGCGTTTCCAGTTATAATCCCTTCCAAGCATTTTCATGCCAGACAACCAGTCTTCTTTAACAAGTTCTGATTTATTTATTGCAACAGCCAATTCAATATTATCTTGCTTATGAGCAGAGAGAAAAATGTCCTCTATCTCTTTACCAAGCTCTATAAACCCTATAACCCGCTCCTGCACGATCACAGGCTTAACAGATCTTAATGTAAATGTTCCAAGTGGTCCAAGCTCCCAACCTGAAGAGATCTGCCGTGTGGCCTTGGCCTCAAGTGCTGTGAAACGGTTGATTGTATCGCCTCTTTTTTCAGGATTATGAACACGGAGAAAACATACGAGTGCGGAGTCGAGAAAATATAGGTGCGTAATCTGACTTTTTTCTTTGAACTGGGTGAACACATTTTCAAACTCTTCATAGAGACCAAATTTATCTTTTGAAGCGAGAGCTGGTCCCAAATCTGAACTGTTCACTATGTTTACAAGCAGCATTTCAAGCATTCGCGTTTCCCTGGTCTTTATCTCATAAAGATTTGACATGGTTTTCTCGAAAATGGTTGCTGTTTTTTGAGTCTGCCAGTTTTCCCACATTGTGAAAAGAGTAAATGAGAACCCGGATACAAGGATTAGAGATATTAGTGTAAAAGGGAGAAGGAGTTTTTTTCGTACAGTTCTGTTTTCTTTTACCTCTTCAGTGCTCCGTTTTCCGGTAATGACATTTTTTATCAAACCAAAAGTCTTGCTTGATATCATCACTTAAGACCTTTCTGAACTTTTCGTTATCATTTGCACAGTCAACATCAGGATCTGCTAAGAAGACTGTGTTCAGAAAAATAATTTTAATAATAAACGTTTGGGGTTAGTTTTATTGAAAAGTGAGAAAAAAAGGGTATTTTCTCACTGACTAAAGGAAAACAGGTGGATCATTGCAGGAGAGAGGCTTGGCTTCTACAAATTAGAAATAATTTTCTGAGCTATTTTGCCCAAAGGCAAAATGGTTTGTGCCCCCCCCAACTCAATGGCCTCCTTGGGCATTCCAAATACCACACAACTCTCCTCATCCTGAGCGATTGTAAATGCACCAGCCTGTTTCATTGCAAGCAGTCCTTTTGCTCCATCTTTTCCCATGCCCGTAAGAATTACTCCAATGGAATTAGCTCCCGCATAACGCGCAACGGAGTTAAACAACACCTCAACTGCGGGTCTCTGATGATACACCATGGGACCGGTTTTCAGTTCAACATAATAATTAGCTCCGGAACGCTTCAGGAGCATGTGAAGGTTACCCGGAGCAATCAGTGCTTTTCCCGGAACAACCCGTTCACCATTTTCCGCCTCCCTGACTTCAATGTCACAGAGTGAATTTAAACGCTGTGCATAGGAGCGGGTGAAATGCTGTGGCATGTGTTGTACAATGACAGTACCAGGAGCGGTTACCGGAAAAGAAGTGAGAACCTTTCTGATTGCTTCGGTACCTCCGGTTGAAGCCCCTATGGCAATAATTTTATTTGTAGTTTTGGTCATCGACAAACGTTTACTACTAATAGTGTTCTCAGCAATAACTTTTGACTTTTTATCCATGTCAACCAAAGCAGCGGCTTTGATTTTGTAAATTAGAGCTTCTGACATATCTCCAACTGTATATGCTTCCCCTGGTTTGCACATAATATCAACTGCACCCGCATCCATAGCTTCAAGTGCCAAATCTCCCCCTTTTGTTGTAAGGGAAGAGACCACAATCACAGGCAGTGGGTAATGCTTCATGAGCTTGCGAAGAAATGTAATACCATCCATCCGTGGCATTTCCACATCGAGGGTAATCACGTGAGGTTTCAGCGCGACAATTTTATCTCTTGCAACGTAAGGGTCAGGGGCAGTACCAATGATTTCGATAAGTGGATCACGGGAAAGCTCCCTTGAGAGGATATCTCTTACTACAGCAGAATCATCTACTATAAGTACTTTTATTTTTTCCATGGTTCTGTTTCCCGTAAGCGAATTGAATTTATTTAGAAATATGAAGTGAAATCAAAAATGGCTTTTCTTCCACAGAAAAACAGAGTACATTTTCATCATTGAGATTTCTCATGGCTTTTTCACAGCCATATTTAACCAAAGAAGGCGTGGAGAGTATAAACACCTCCTTTTCACCGAATACATTGGTAAGAAACTGTCCGCAGATGATGTTCAAAGCTTCTTTGAATGCATCAGCAGCTTTGTTCACCACCTGCTGATCTTCAGGTTCAAGCCCAAGCATATTAGCCGCAAGAATACAACATGTACTCTCCGGAGCTGCCATGCGAAGCTCCCCACAACTAACCCCTGTAAAGGAGATAATCGAAGAGTAATAAGTCTTATCATTAAACACTGCACAATCTTTATCTAAAAGATCAGAGAATAAAAAGGCCATATTTTCCATTGTAGTGGAAAATGTAGTGTTCAGAGTTTCTAACAATTCAGTATCCACAACACCACCTTTGTGAAAAAGATGTTTTCTACAATTGACTATTGTCACCCAAGACATCAATAACAGTATCCTTAAAAATCTCCGGAGTTACAGGCTTTCTCACAAAGGCCCTGACACCCTTTGACATAAGCTCCTCAACCCGTGTCTGACTTCCCTCGGTTGAAACAATGACCACAGGAGTTGAATTTATTTGTCCAGTTTTATGCATGTGGTCCACCATTTCAATACCACTCATAACCGGCATATTAATATCTGCAAACACAATATCGATCCAGTTATTCTCCAGCATATCGAGAGCGATTTGTCCGTTTTCAGCTTCAAAGAGCTGATTAACCTCTATCCCTGACATGTTGATGGTTTTAAGAAGAACAGCCCGGATAGTTTCTGAGTCATCAACGATAAGAATGTTATATGCCATATTTATTTACCCCGTTTAATTATAGCTCCTTTGTTACCCCACCAGACCTTACAAATGTTTTTCCGGTAGAAATATCAAGAGACAATGTTCTGGATATACAACCTCCTATATCCTGAGCCTGAAGGAGAATTCCGTTTTTCCACAACAGTTTCCGTAATATGGTAAAATTACGTTCCCCAATTTTAAAATGCCCCTCAGGGTCCATGATCCGGGAACAACCGGCAGCTTTGACAATCATATTTTTCTTTGTTGCACCTGAAGAAAAAAAATCATTGAAAAGCTGTGATACACCACTATCGACAAACATCGCAGGCTTGACCACTGACTTCTCCTTGTCAAGACTTGCCATGGGAAGCATGCAGTGAATCATACCACCAATTTTTTCCTCGGTATCGTAAACTGTAACCCCAAGACATGAACCGAGGGAATAGGTGATAAGACACTCTTGTGGATTGGCAGAAAGAGCCATTTCCGATATTCCGATTACAATTTTTTTTATCATAATCCGATGCTCTGTCTCATTCTTTAACATAGATTGACGGTTTTACATTTTTAAGAGTACAGAGCTGTCCGGCCAAACTCTCCGCATGTCCTACAAATAGAACTCCTCCGGGCTTTAACAGCCTCGAAATTTCCGAAAGCAATTTTCTTCTCACAGTATTATCGAAATATATCATTACATTTCTGCAGAAAACGGCATCCATTGGCCCTTTCATAGGAAATGGCGGAACAGATAGATTTAATCTTTTGAAGAGGATCTTTTCCTTGATTGCAGGGCAGACGGTGTAGGAATTTTTCCCTTCACAATCCATTTTACTGAAATATTTGTTAAGCAATGAGGAGGGTACCGCATTTACTTTCTCTAATGGGTACTCCCCGCTTTGAGCTTTGGCCAGAATTCTTGTAGAAATATCTGTTGCCAGAATCCTCACATCCACATCACATCCGGCTGCGATATCGCTTAAAACCATTGCCATAGTATAAGGCTCTTCGCCGCTTGAGCAGGCTGCTGACCAGAACCGAAAACGCCTCTGTCCCTTACCCAGCCACTCACTCATTTTTTCAGTTAAAAAATCGAAATGAACTGATTCCCTGAAAAATGAGGTTACATTAGTAGAGATCACATCCAAAAGATGAACAAGCTCAGTTTCAGAGGAATCTTTTTTCAGAAAATCAAGGTAATCTTTATAGTCGTTTAATTGTAACTCTCTTAAACGTTTTGAAACCCTTGCAGCAACAAGTGCCTCCTTCTTGTCCCCAAGGTTTATACCTGCTTTTTCATAAACAAGGTTCCTGAACTGTTCATAAATACTTTTGTCCATATCAGATTCCACCCTTTTTGTCGGTGTACCAGTCACTACTCCTGATATTATAAACTTTTAGCACAGCCACATGCCCCGTAATAGTGTCAAACACGATTTTTCTCCCCATAAACCCACCGGTATCTTCTGATGCAACCATTATTCTGCAATGCGCCAAAGCTTTTCTTGCAATCTTAATATTGCGCTCACCAGTGTCAAACTCCGGATCATCTGCAGGGTGAGCCCCGCCTAAAATATGAGCAATAAGATCTTCGCGTCTGCAGCCAGCCTCCTCCATCATTCTTACAAGAGAGATTATGGCGACATTTCCATAAACCGGTGTCGCCATAATCTTCTCCCTTATATAAGGATAGAGATAATGATTCATTCCCCCGTAATGCAAGCGTTTGTCCCATAAACAGACTGAAACACAACTGCCAAGCACAGTCTGCACTACTATAGGCTTTTTGCTTACATGAATGAAACCTGACCCGAGATAGTATGTCTGAATTTTATGAGATTTCATCTGACTTTTCGTCTCTCGTGTACTACATCAATTTTACCCTGATTGTCATATTTTTACAATATATATATTAATTTTTCTCCACATCCTTCCCTGCCCGGGCTCCCCCAGGCAGACCGGAAATCCGTTTTTAAGCTGCGTTATCTAAGAAGCTCCATTAACTATGGACACCAACACCTCTACCATATCATTGAGTTCCCGTGCCTGAGCAGATAACTCCTCGCTTGCCGACGCACTTTCTTCAGCATTGGAAGCATTATTTTGTGTAACATTATCCATCTGTGCAACAGCAGTATTTATCTGATCTATCCCCTGCGCCTGTTCTTTACTTGCAGCAGCTATTTCACTTATAAGACCTGCAACTTTTTGTGCACTTTTAGAAATATTCTCCACAGCTTCTGAAGCTTCAGCACTGACATTCACTCCCTGCTCTGCATTTTTGTGTGAGTTTTCTATAAGAGCAGCGGTATTTTTTGCTGCTTCTGCACTCCTCTGAGCAAGGTTTCTGACCTCCTCAGCCACTACAGCAAACCCCTTCCCTGCATCTCCCGCCCGTGCAGCTTCAACCGCAGCATTAAGAGCCAAAAGATTTGTCTGAAAAGCGATTTCATCAATAGTCTTTACGATTTTAGCAGTCTGATCGGAAGATTGTTTGATCTCTGCAATGACAGAATTAACCTTTAGTATCGCCTCTTTTCCGTGAATTACATTTCTTTTGGTCTCTTCCATCAACACGTTTGCCTGTGAAGAGTTGTCTGCATTATGTTTGACCATTGATGAGGATTCTTCAAGGCTGCTGGAGACCTCCTCAAGTGAAGATGCCTGTTCGTTTGCACCTTCAGCCATCTGCTGACTTGATGCGCTTACCTGACCTGATGCAGATGATACCTGCTCTGACCCTCTGCTCAGGCCATTGATAACCGTCTCCAACTGTTTTACAATGCGGCTTCCAAATATCCATGTCACACCACTACATATCGTAATAATGACAATAAACAAAAAAACTGCATTTCTGAAAAGACCTAAAATCTCCCTTCTGACAATGCTATTAATTTCCTGCTGAGGAATTCCCAGGAATAAAATCCCAATCACTTCACCACTGTCATCTATCACAGGGTCGTAAGCTGTTACATACGGTTCACCTAAAATTTCTGCAGTTCCTACATATGTTCTTCTCTCAATTACATAACGATAAACCGATCCCCCTGACCCTAACTGCGTACCGACAGCTCTCTGCCCATCATCAGTGCGAATGTTTGTAGAGATTCTGGTAAAGTCATTTCGATCTCTTGCAAAGATGGTAGCCACAACTCCAAGATCTTCAGATAAGCGGTCCACAACATCGAAACGCCCTGCAATAGAAACACCAGCAGAATCAGCCAGATTACCATTTTCCATACTGATATTTCCATAGTGTTTATTTACATATGTCTGCATAGATCTGACATCACCCTGAAGCTTCATATCTATTGTATAATCAGTCAGACTTCTTCCAAGCCGAAGAGCAGACCAGGAGTTTAAACTTACAAGTAATACTCCCATACCAAACATGATTATCATTACAAAACCAATTAAACGAACCTTTAATGTCAATTTTGAAGCTTTCATTTTCTACCTCATGGTTAAAACGAATAATCTGTCCGTGACCATAAACTCCACATACAGTGTAGGGTTTACAGCTTTCAGGAGCTGAGCAGTAAACCTGACAGCTCCTGAAAGACCTTTATAACTAAAACTGACTTAGTTCATCATCGTCCAGAGGAATAATCTGCTCAGGGTTTACCACTTTTTGCTCATCAGATTTTTTGTGTTCCAATGTATTCTCTGTGGTACGCCTTTCCGGATTTTTTGGTTTCTGCAGTATATGTCTGCCAAAGGTTCCACTCTTAGGTTCAGGATTGTCTTTTTGTACAATGTGACGGGTGGTATTCACCTTTACAGAATTTTCAGCAGTTCCTCCTACAATTGCTTTAAGCTCAGCAACCATATCCTTAAGTTCGCGGGCCTGAGCAGAAAGTTCCTCACTTGCCGATGCACTCTCTTCAGCATTTGAGGCATTGGATTGAGTTACCTTGTCCATTTCTGCTACAGCAGTATTGATCTGATCTATTCCTTGTGCCTGCTCTTTGCTTGCAGCAGCAATTTCACTTATCAGACCAGCTACCTTTACAGCACTCTCAGAAATCCCCTTTACAGCTTCCGCAGCTTCAGAACTTACAGCAACACCCTGATCGGCATTTTTTTGCGAATCCTCGATAAGTGCAGCTGTATTCTTAGCAGCTTCTGCGCTTCTCTGTGCAAGATTTCTCACCTCCTCGGCCACTACAGCAAACCCCTTCCCCGCATCACCAGCACGTGCAGCTTCAACTGCGGCATTTAGAGCCAAAAGATTTGTCTGGAAAGCAATCTCGTCTATAGTCTTCACGATTTTTGCAGTTTCGTCTGAAGATTTTTTGATACCGTTTATTGCATGGCTCACCTTTTCAATGGAATTATTTCCCTGATCCACACGTCTTTTTGTATCATCCATTAAGCTGTTTGCCTGAGCTGCATTGTCGGCATTATGCTTTACCATGGATGAAGATTCTTCAAGACTGCTTGAAACCTCCTCAAGTGAAGATGCCTGTTCGTTTGCACCTTCAGCCATCTGCTGACTTGAAGCGCTCACCTGATGTGAAGCTGAAGAAACATGCTCAGCATCATTTGACAGTGTAGAAATGACTCTGGAAAGAGAGCGGCTTATGGATATAGCAAGAGAAAGTCCCAGCACAAGTGCGAGAGCAAAACCAATTACCATACCAAGTACAGAGAGTACGGAAGCGAATCTGCTCTGTCCCCGTGCTCTTTCCATCTCTGCATTTGCAAGATCACTGCGTATGTTTACCACGTTGTAAAGATGGGCCATTGCCTCGTGCTGAAGATCATACGCCTCTCCCATTGTCATATCTATGATGGTTTCGTGTATCTGATTAGCATCTTCAGCTATCGCAATCAATTCATCAAAATACCCAAACACCTCTCTTGCAGCAGGCTGCATTTCAGATGCAAAAATTCTTCGTGCCTCAGCCATGTTACCATTCCTTGTGGCAGCGCGTATCGAACCGGCTGCTTCATGAAATCTGTCATGAGAAGATCTGGCGTCAGAAAGAATTCTTCTCAACTCCGGATTCCGGGTTTCAAAACGACTTAGCCAGCGGCCGAAATTACACGCCGAGGGATCATCTCCACCTTCGAAAAATTCACCCCCGAGAAGAAGATTTCCTACACGAACTTCGAGATCAAGATGATCTGCGCGGAATTGCTGTAGTTGCTGAACTAATTCATCTGGATTTTGTATCCCTGTCTCATCAAGCTCTCTGTGAAGTTTCAAAATTTCATCATTGAAACTTGCCCACCTGGGTATTACTCTTTGAAAGCTTTCCCATTCTCTGATTTCTTCTGCAGTTCTTGGAAGAGACTCATATATCGCCATCTCATCCCTGTATCGCAACCTTGATTCGGAAAACCTTCTATACTGATTTTCTCTGAACTCCTGTGAATGCTGTAATGTAAGAAGTGTGCGTAATGACCTGACCATCCCTTCTATCTCTACCTGAGATTTAAGGACACTTTCGATAGCAGGCAATTGACTTCCACCAATCTCCTCAACACTGTCTTCAAGAGAATTGACACTCCATAAACCTATTCCTCCTACCACAAGAGTGATAACAGCAACAACTACAAAACCTCCGATGAGCTTCATTTTAAGACTCATTGATTTATAATTCATATTGAACTCCTTTTACTTTCTGATATCAGCATTCTGTCGTCTTTGCAATTGAAATTATCTCATTTTTTGACAGTACCTTATCCACATCCAGAAGCATCACCACTTTCTGGGCGGTTTTTCCCATTCCCATAATAAAATCCGTATTTACCGATGCACCAAAAGAGGGGGAAGGCTCAATCTGATCAGCTCCAATATCAAGAACCTCACAAACTTCATCCACAATTACACCCATCACCACAGTTCTGTCTTCACTCTCCTCAACCTGCACAACTATAATGCAGCTCTTCTCAGTATCATCCTTTTTCTCCAATCCGAATTTAACCCTCAGGTCAACAACCGGAATCACTTTCCCCCGAAGATTTATCACTCCTCTGATAAAATCAGGGGTACGGGGTACATTGGTTACATTCATAATTCCAATGATCTCCTGTACTTTTAATATCTCGATCCCATACCCCTCATCAGCAAGACTGAAAGTTAGATATTTACCCGAAATAGAGGTCATATCAACTCTGTTACCATCAGCTTGTGCCATAGCTTACCCCCTTTTGATTTATGATTATCCTTCTCATACCATTCTGGTTAAGGTCCCGATATCAACAATAAGACTGATATTTCCATCAGGCATAATCGCTGCGCCTGAAATCCCCTTGACATTTCCTATACCGTCGCCCAGTTTTTTGATTACCGTTTGTTGCTGTCCAAGAATTATATCCACCACAAGTCCAACCCTTTTACCCATTTCCTCCACCACCATAACAATCGCCTCAGAAGGAGCTTTTTTCTGATCTCCTGCAAAGAGAGCAGAAAGGTGAATTACAGGAATAAGCTGGTCATGACAACGCACCATTTCCCCTTTGTCTAAAACCACCGTAACATCATCTTTTTCAGGTCTGAAACTTTCAACAACAGAAAGAGTAGGTATAATGTATCGCTCACTTCCGGCACTAACAACCATCCCATCCATTATTGCCATAGTCAGGGGAAGGTAGATGGAAAAAACGGTACCCTTTCCCTTTTCTGATTTAACCTCGATATTTCCTCTTAAATCCAGTACGTTTTTCTTCACCACATCCATTCCCACTCCTCTGCCCGAAACATCGGTTACTTTCTGAGCGGTTGAAAAGCCGGGTTGAAATACAAGGCTAAAGATTTCCTGATCAGAAAGTGATTCACTGTTATTTAATAACCCCAGCTTTAGAGCTTTCTCCAGAATGGCATCTTTATCAAGCCCCTTACCATCATCTTCTATCTCAATGCAGATCATACCTGAAGTCTGAAAGGCTCTCAGATGTATAGTACCCGAAACCGATTTTCCAGATTTCTCCCTCTCTTCAGGGGATTCTATTCCATGATCTGCAGAGTTTCTTACCATATGAACAAGAGGATCACCAATCCGTTCTATTACAGATTTATCAAGCTCTGTATCCTCCCCCGAAGTCCTGAAAGTGATCTCCTTACCAGACTTTCTTGATAAATCTCTTACCAGACGTGCCATTTTCTGAAAAGTCGACTTCATTGAAACCATACGCATGGAGAGACCAATTTCCTGGAGCTGGCGGGTTATTTTATCCAACTGCCGAATATTTCCAAGTGATCTTGAAGATGCATTCTCAATTAGTTCACGATCCCCGGTAACCATCGCTTCTGTAACTACAAGCTCTCCTATAAGATCAACGAGTTTGTCAAGTTTTTCTGTCTCTACCTTTATTGTTTCCTTCACCGTAACAGCTCTTTTACATCCCTTTTGTTTGCTGTAAGCCTCCTCTACGTCACCTTTTCCTACAGCTTTCTGTTCTACAAGTATCTCCCCTACTTTAACCCCGGGATTTTCCCTCTGTGTTTTCAATGCCTGTTGAACCTGCTCCGCTGAAACTTTCCCGTCTTCAACAAGCATCTCACCAATTTTCTTTCTGTCATTTGATGAACCGATTTGATTTACTCTTTTTATTCTTTGAATAAGACCTGAAGTTGCTTTGCAGACTCTGTACACAGTTTCCTGCTCTACAGCGATACGCAGAGAGCCGATTTCCTCTTTAAGAGTATCAACCGCAGAAAAAACCAAATCAATAAGTTCTCCGGAAAGCTCAAGTTCCTTCTTCCGTCTCCTGTCAAGTAACTCTTCTGTCACATGAGCCAAAGACTGAATAGCTCCAAGAGAAAGAAAGCCTGCAATGCCCTTAATGGTATGAAATACTCTGAAAAGGGAGTTCACCAGCTCATCATCTTCAGGGTTTTCTTCAAGTTCAAGAAGAGAATTGTCTGCACTGTGGAGGTGCTCTGCGGACTCAGATATGAAATCACTCAACAAAGAAACATCTGCGTTAATCTTCTCAACACTTATCTCAAGCTCATAGTCAAAATTCTCATTTCCGTTTTGATCACTTTCTATACCAGCACCAGCTCCTCCGAAATTATCGAGTGCTACCAAAACCATCCCGAGTGAAACCTTACCACCACCATTTCCGGAAAGCGACTTGAAAATCCCCTCCAGACAATCCTTTACAAGTAGAAGTGTATCGATATTTATTCTCTTATTTGCTTTTTCTATGTAATCTTCTGTTTTGTGGCATAAGTGTTCAACGTCCTTTAAACTCAGCGCTCCCGCTTCGCCCTTTAGAGTGTGAAGTATACGCCTGAAATCAGAACTGTCATCACCCTTTTCGATTTCAAGAATACTCTGCTCCATCTCTTCAAGTACACTATCCTGCTTTGAGAGAAAATTTGCCAAAATTTCATCATCAGTTTCACAGGGAGAAAAACCGGAGCCCTGCCTGTCACCAGTATTACAGCGCCCCTTCTCCCTGCCGGAAGATTCTCCTCTATCTATTGAATTTTCTGTATTCTCATTGTCTTGGTTTGTGTCATATGTGGATAATTCACGTTTAATTTCCGTTAATAGAGAGATGAGCTCGGGACCGGATTTTTCCACATCCGTTTCCCCAAGGATAATGCTTTCGATAAGAATTTTACACTCTTCTGCCCTTTTAGAAATTTTGGACAGATCTTCTGAGGCAAGTTCTTCGAAAAAGGTGTGTATCTGCGCAAGCTCCTGGAGATCTGATGGTTCAAAAAGTACAAATGAAGCAGAAATCTCTTCCAGCCTTTCAAGCATTATGCTGACATCTCTTTTGCTCATCTTTTCTATTCCTTCACTTCAGTGATCCAGAGATATTTCCTTTTGCCTTGCTGTTTTATACATGAGCTTAGGGCTTCGTCCATCTCCTCTACATTTACAGGATATAAGAAATAGTAGGTTATATTCTCCATCCTGACATATCTTTCAAACTCCAGATTGTTCTCCGCCGCAACGACTATAACCGGTATTGAGAATTTTTGCAATCTTGACCTTGTTAACTTTTTCAGATTTTCTATTTGCCCATAATTCATTTCATAAACAATCACATCCGGAATAAATTTGGTAATCAGGTTCAAGGCACCATCAATATTATTCACAATTTTAACCTTATACTTCGCCTCACACATTTTATAAAAAGAGGCAGCATGAGAGTTTTCCGTAAGAATAAACAAAACATTACCACTCATTATAGATTCCTGTACATAGTTTCAGCATCTTGATTCAGAGTAAACATATGCTAACACCATGCCACACCAAACCGGATACTTGTATCTCTTTTAATTACAACCAGTTATCACATTTGACACTACAACAAAAAAGTATCTTTGCTGAGGTAATACTCCCCACAAAAACTTGCAGCACGCGCTGTAACTCTTTGATTCAAAAAGGGTTAGGAAATTTGATGGAAGGTGGGGTAAAAAGCCTCAGGGTGGGGCAAAATATCTGACTTTAAATCTTGATATATATCATATCGTCTATGGCTTAAACGCCTGAAGGGGAAATTGAGGGCATACTTATATATAGGTAAACAGAATAAGACATGGGGATAGGGGTAGCAGCACTTATCTGCCTATTTCATCCATCATACAACCCGAATGTTTTAAGCTTTTCCCGAAGATTCTTACGATCCAAGCCCGAAATTTTTGCAGCTTTTGAGATATTCCCTTCACTCTGCTTCATAAGGTTGTCAAAGTAGTCTATTTCCAGATTTTTTCTGTAATCCTTAAACTTGACATATTTGTTTTCCAGCGATTCACATTCGACATTGTCAGAGTTCTTTAATGCAAGTCTTTTTCTTACCATCTGCTCAGTGATGACATCTCCACAGGTACTGAAATTGAATCCTCCGACAAACATTGAAAGCTCCCTGACATTGCCGGGCCAATCAGCTTCATTTATCAATTTTAGAGCACCGGGACTGAATATATATTTTTCATCCCTTATAAAATGTTGTACAAGACATCCGATGTCATCTTTACGTTTATGCAGTGGTTCCAATTCGAAATGCACACCCTGGAGCCGATAAAAAAGGTCCTTGCGAAATTCTCCGTTATTCACCATAGCAGATAAATCCCGATTAGTGGCGCTAAGAATTCTGACATCTACGTTGTGTTTTTCTGTATCCCCTACCCTGTAGAACTCTCCGTTGTCGAGTATTCTGAGCAGTTTGCTTTGTATATGAAGGGGCATTTCACCTATTTCATCCAGAAAAAGGGTCCCCCCATCAGCCACAGCAAAAAAACCGTGCCGCGTTTTTGCTGCCCCGGTAAAAGCACCCTGAACATGTCCGAAAAGCTCTGATTCAATGAGATTAGGAGAAAGTCCGGCACAGTTTACAGTGATAAAAGGTTTTGAGCACCTTGAGCTCTCTTCATGTAAACATTTGGCCACGACTTCTTTTCCTGTGCCAGATTCTCCGGTGATCAGCACTGGAATTTCAGTTGGTGCAAATTCAAGGATTTTTCTTTTGATCTGAGCAATATGTTCTGATTTTCCGATTAAACCGGGACAATGCGAATTCGCTGAAGCACTGGAATTAAGCGCATCACTGTGCAACCTGCTTAGCTGAAGCGCTCCCTTCACCGTATAAAACAGTTGCTCGGCTCTTAGCGGTTTTGTGAGAAACATGAAAACCCCTTGATCGATAGCTTTCTTATGTTTTTCAATATCGGGGTATCCTGTAATCATTATTATCTGGGCTCCGGGAGAAAACTTCAGAACTTTTTCACGAATCTCAAAACCATCAGTTTCTCCCATCATTATATCCAGAACTGCAACATCAAAATGTCTCTCCAGAAGTTCAGGGTTATTTATCTGAGGATCAAATTCTGTTATCTCATACTCATCATTAATGAGAGTATCTACCATAAACTCCCTAAACACCTTATCATCATCGACGATAAGAACAGATGGCTTTGAGCATAAATGACTGTTAGCAGACTTCTTTTTCATCCCATTATCTTGCATTCATTGGTGTGTAATTCGTTGTTAATTTAAACATATCAATTAACAGTCAATTATTGCAAATTTTCGCTACCCTCCTTTTGATTTTGTGGAGAATTTTTATAAGGTAAATAAATTTTGAACTCTGAGCCCCTGCCAGGCTCACTCACCACATCAATATACCCGTTGTGCTGTTTTACACAACCATAAACCCCCGCAAGCCCAAGCCCGGTACCTTTGCCCATAGATTTAGTGGTAAAATAAGGTTCAAAAATCTTTTCCATAACTCTCTTATCCATACCACACCCGGTATCCTTGACCGAAATCTTCACATAGCGGCCATGCTGAACTTCATAAGGTTTGTTTTCAGCAAACTTTTTACTAAGATAAACAATATCTGTTTCCAACCGAATGACCCCCTCATCCATTGCATCTCTTGCATTCAGAGCCAGATTCATTATAGCATTTTCCAGTTGAGTTGCATCACCCTCAATTCTACATGGCAGAGAAGACAGAACGGATTGAACTTTGATTTTTTTATTCATTGTAACATCAAGAATTTCTTTCAATCTGGAAACAACTTTGTTCATGTCCAGAATTGCTAACCTATATGAGCCTTTCCTTGCAAATGAGAGCAATTGAGAGGTCAGGTCAGATCCACGCTGCGCAGAAGTAATAATCTGCCCGATGTATCGTTTCTCCCTTGAGGTGAAATTTTGCATACCTGACAGCAGATCCGCATACCCGATAATACCACCAAGAATGTTGTTGAAGTCATGGGCAATTCCCCCTGCCAGCTGCCCCGTAATTTCGAGTCTGCGAATAAAGCTGATCTGTTCTTCAAGCATTCTGTTCTGTTTTGTAGTTTTTTTAATATCGGTAATGTCCCTGATTGTACCAAAAATCTTTTTTGGTGCTCCATTTTTATCCCTAACCATTTCAGCAGAAACAGAACAGCTTATTACTTTTCCACCCTTGTTTTTAAAATCGATGCTGTAGTTACTGATAATATCCCTGTTAGAAACAAGTGCATTTATGAATCGCTGTTTATCTTCATCATTACAGAATAATGAACTCATATGTGTTCGTGATAATTCCTCACATGTATATCCGGACAATTTTTCTGCCGATGGACTTACCTCAAGAATATTGCCTTCTATATCTGTTTCAAAATAGATATCCTGAATAGATTCATATATACGCCTGCACTTCGCTTCACTTTTTCTTAATGATTTCTCTGCGTTTTTCTGAGCGGTAAAATCCCTGTGTATCACGACAAACTGATCCTCACCGATTCTATAGGCACTTATACTGAAATACCTTTGCAGAGGCTTGAAATAGAATTCAAAGTCACATGGAATACCACTTTTGACAATTTCACCAAATTTTTTGATAAGATCTGTTTTTTGAATGCCCGGGAATATGTCTGTAATTCTTGAACCAATTATTTGATCAGCTCTAATACCATTATTTTTCTCGAAAGCAGGATTGACCTCAAGAAAGAGGTAATCACAGGGTTCACCCTTTTCATTCCGGATCAATTTGTATATAGCAATTCCTTCTTTAGACTTCATAAAGAGTTTATGCTGATACTCTCTGCTGCTGTTCAGTTCATCAATTTTTCCTCTCAGTGCATTTTGCAGATCCACAATTCTGCGCCCTGCACCTACTCTTGCCTTTAATTCCGGTATATCAAAGGGCTTTACGATATAATCATCGGCACCGCTGTCGAGTCCCTTAGCAACATCGCTTCTGCATTTACGAGCCGTAATAATAATAATGTATGGTTGAAAATCATCTGAAGAGAAGCGGATTTTCTTGCACAACTCCCCATCGTTAAGTCCGGGCATTGTCCACTCAATAATAGCGATTGCCGGTTTGTGTCCATCGATAATTTCAAGTGCCTGTTTTCCGTTTTCTGCAAGCAGAGGTTCATATCCACTCATTTCAACAACGGATTTTATGATCAGGCGTGATGCGTAATCACCATCAGCTATAAGAATCTTCAAATGCACCCCATATACTTAAACCCTCTCAATAGTATTCTATAATTCAAGCATACAAAGGTCAACTATAAATGATGTATCTGCTTCTATAGCATATTGTTTTCGGAGGTGAAAAAGAAGGTGCCACGCTGCCCCGTTTTATAATGGGACAGCATGGGAGGTATGAAAAGGATTAACTAAAACTGACTTAAGTCATCGTCATCGAGTGGTAGAATCTGCTCAGGATTTACCACCTTTTGTTCTTTACCGAATTTATGAGCAAGACTTTTCTTCGCACTGCGCCTGTCTTCCAGGCCCTGATAGGAGGTTTGGCTGTGTTCATTTCTGTAAGATATTCCACTGGTTACGTTTCTCTCAGAGGTCATCCGTGGGGAAGTTCTTATCCCTGTCTGATTTTCTGCTGCACCTGTAACCAGAGCTACCAATTCCCGCACCATTTCATTGAGCTCACGGGATTGTGCAGAGAGTTCTTCACTTGCAGAAGCACTCTCTTCGGCATTTGCCGCATTGCCCTGGGTTACCTGGTCCATCTGTGCAACAGCAGTATTAATCTGATCGATTCCCTGTGCCTGCTCTTTACTTGCAGCAGCTATTTCACTTATAATCCCGGCAACCTTTATTGCCCCTTCAGATATTGTCTGAATAGCTTCTGCGGCTTCTGTGCTTACTGTTACTCCCTGATCTGCAGCTTTCTGGGATTCTTCTATCAGGGCAGATGTATTCTTTGCCGCCTCGGCACTTCTCTGGGCCAGATTTCTTACCTCTTCCGCCACCACGGCAAAACCTTTTCCTGCATCTCCGGCCCGTGCGGCCTCAACCGCAGCATTGAGCGCCAGGAGATTTGTCTGAAAGGCTATTTCATCGATCGTTTTGACAATCTTAGCAGTCTGATCGGAAGATTCTTTAATAGCACCAATGGCAGAACTGACATTTTTAATTGAATCGTCACCCTGCTTCACCCGCTTTTTGGTTTCTTCCATAAGGTGGTTTGCCTGGGCTGCATTGTCAGCATTCTGCTTTACCATGGATGAAGATTCCTCGAGGCTGCTTGACACCTCCTCAAGACTTGAAGCCTGTTCGTTTGCACCCTCTGCCATCTGCTGGCTCGATGCACTCACCTGATTTGCAGCAGAGGAAACCTGCTCGGATCCGCTTGAAAGGCCATCAATAATTTTGTTAAGTGCACGGCATATTGCAAGAGCCAGAGAAAAACCAAGTGCAAGAGCCACTGCAAAACCTGCAACCATACCTATAACAGTAAGGACAGTTGCAAATCTGCTATCTCTTTGTGCTGTCTCCATTCTTCTTTCCATATTCAAGTTATTTAATTCAACTAACTGGGCAAGCACACCATTGGCTTCGACTTGTAAAGGATAAATAACATCTTCCAATTGGTCCTGTTTCCGGTTCAGGAGCACTGCTGCAGGAGTAAACAAACTCTGCATTTCAGAAATAATACCACTTGTCTGTGCAAATGCCGGAAGAAAATCGTTTTGATACGTGTTCACTGCACTGCTTCTGTTGCCGTTATTCATAGACCTGAGAATATTCTGCAGCGCTCCATACATAAGGCGCTGTGATTCGCCAGCCCCCCTTACCAGTCTCATAATTTCAGGATTGACACTCTCCATTTCATTGAGCCATTTTGAAAAAGCGGTAGTTGTATAATCATCGCTTTGGGTAAATTGTTCGCCATGGTATATGAACTGAAAGATGCTGCTTTTAAGCTGTTCATGCGCTATCTCGAACAGTCTTGTTTCAGCAAGCCAGGCATTGGGATCCCTGACTGCCATGACATCGTATTCCTCAGCCATCTCAAGTATTCTTTCGTTAGCAGCAGACCAGGTTTCTCTTATTTGTATGAAATTTTCTGATAGCCTTTGTGCTTCAACACTGCGGGTAGTCGAAGTGTAAGCATCCCATTCATAATCAAATGTGTCACGGGCAGATCTGATATTTCTGTATTGGGTTCTGCGAAATTCCCAGTCAATTCCCGGGATGACAATCCCCCGGATGTTCCCTCTGATATTTTGCAACTGTATTTGAGCAGATAATAAACTCACAGTTCCCGGTATTTCATCAGTTGCAGTGAAATTTATTGTAGTTTGAAGCCTTCCGACACTCCATAAACCAATCCCCCCCACAATAAGAGTGGTGAGCGCTACTATGACAAACCCTCCGATAAGCTTCACCTTCAGACTCATTGATTTCAGTCCCATGCCGCGACTCCTTGTTATTTGTGTGCGCCGACGATAATTTCTTCTGCTAAATTTTCGATGTCTGTGTAACTTCATCAACCTCTTTTTTGGAAAGCACCCTGTCCACATCAAGAAGCATCACAACTTTCTGAGCGGCTTTCCCCATACCCATTATAAAATCTGTATCCACCGAGGCTCCAAAAGATGGAGAGGGCTCTATCTGATCAGCCTTAACATTAAGTACCTCACATACCTCATCAACTATAATACCCATTATCACATGTTTACCGGACAGCTCTTCCACCTGCACCACAATTATACAGGTCTTGTCGGTGTTCTCTTTTTCTTCGATTCCAAACTTTATTCTCAGATCAACCACTGGAATAATCTTGCCCCGCAGGTTTATTACCCCCCGAATGAAATTTGGCGTACGGGGTACACGGGTTACATTCATAAGGCCGATGATCTCCTGGACTTTGAGAATCTCAATGCCATACCCTTCATTTGCCAGACTAAAGGTCAGATATTTACCGGCAAGAACAGATACATCCTCTGCACCGGCGTGATTTTGTGACATACTCCATCTCCTTTGTACATACATGACATTTTACTTTTCAAACCACTTTTTACCACTGCACCGAGTCTATTATCAAGCTGACATTACCATAGGGCTTTATCGCCTCACCCGAAATCCCCGAACTTTCCTAATATCTTTACCACCGTCTGCTGCTGACCCAGAAAAAGAATCCACCACCAGCCCTGAAATCTTCCCCATGCCCTCTACAATCGTGACAACAGAGCTGGCAGGATCGCTCTTTTTCTCCTTACCAAACAATCCTGACATTACACAGGAGAATAAGTCGATCATAAAACTCCACCACCTCCCCCCTGTTTACCTGCCAACATTTCCTCTAATTGTTCCACCAGTTTACTGACATCCCTCAGAGCCATTTTGATTTCTCTATACCGCTTTTGAAGTAAGTTTCAACCTGTTTTTACAGACAATACAAACCACAAAAAAGCCCCGCTGATCAGACCAGATCAACAGGGCGCATCAATTGCTTTAACAGTTATTCACAACTGTTCTATAGTCTGCAAGACCAATGGCGGCACAATAAACTCCGCAAAAAGCAATATCCGTTCTGTTTTGCTGGTATCAGGTAAACCACGAATGAAAGATGAGGCTGTCATCTTGCGGTGGTTTAGAGCAGCGAAACTGGAATTTTTTAATCTATTTGTATTGATGAAATTATTACTGCAGGCGCTCCCTTTTAAGCGTTTAACCAGAAAGGCATTTATATTCTAACCAGAAAAGAACCAAATAGTCAAGATAAATTGTTATGCAAAACTCAAAATAAAAACAGTATCTTTTTCGAGCTGTGTAATACATTAATTTTTTGGTATTTAGTTTCCGAGGACACATATAACGACCTCCAAAAATAACCTGAAAATGTAGCACATCTGGTGCGGGTGATGGATGCCTTCTGTAAAAAGAAATTTTTAGAAGCTAAAGTTTCAGAACGGGGATTGGTGTTTAAGTCGCTTTTTGGGAATAAGTTATGGTTTTCCAACACAAATTAAGCCATGCTGGTGTGGCTAAAAAAGTGCAATCAGATTGAAACAATACCTGGTGGAAATGATTGTCAGGCCACATTATACGCCGTCTTACTTCAAAACAGTGAAAACAACCAACATTTCCGGCATAACGGGTGCAAAGTTCCTTAATACAGCAGGGACCAGTACGTCTTTTCTTCAAATTACATTTTGGGACAAAGTCTGCTTTATTGGAGTTAATATTGTTACGAAGACTATGGAGAGTTGTCCTTGCATCGTAATAATCAGTCGTAAAAATATCTTCTGAAATTTCGCACCGAACAGACCGGGAGTAAAAAGTATAAACACCAACTCCTGTAAAGAATGTTTGGTTAGTTTTTGTTTTAATCCGGCCGTTTCTGTTCACATGATTTATCATCTCTGAACAATACTTTACGGCCACTTTTATATAAATTCATTGAAAACATCCGTTTTTTTTACATTCCTGATCTTAGGACTGTAAATGCCATTTTTTTTACAAGTACGACCAGATTAATATTTACTTGCAACACAATTGCAAATTTCCCTTTAAAATCTTGGAAAAGCTGTAAATGGTTCAGGGCTTCTCTGCCCTGAACCGGTATTAATAGCTTCATCCTTTAAAACTGGCTTAATTCATCTTCATCTAACGGGATCACTTGTTCGGGTCCAAAGACTTTTTGATCGCTGCTCTTTTTGCCTGTTGACTTTTTTTCTATTCGTCTTTCCGAATGGGAGCCTTCAGCGCTTCCTACAAGGGCAACCTTACCGGCTTTGCGTGAAGTAACAGAAGCCTGACCGAAATCATTAACCGATGCAGAACCGCTTATAAGGGCAACAAGCGTACTTACCATTCCATTGAGATCACGTGCCTGGGCGTTAAGTTCCTCACTTGCTGAAGCACTCTCTTCTGCATTGGCAGCATTGCTCTGGGTCACCTTATCCATCTGGGCAACTGCAGTATTTATCTGCTCAATACCCTGTGCCTGCTCGTTACTTGCAGCAGCGATTTCATTTACCAACCCAGCCACTTTCATTGCACTTTCTGAGATACCCTGCACCACTTCCTCTGCTTCAGTTGAAACCGCAACACCCTCTTCAGCATTTTTCTGCGATTCCTCAATCAGTGCCGCAGTGTTTTTTGCCGCTTCTGCACTTCTCTGTGCAAGGTTTCTGACCTCTTCAGCCACAACCGCAAATCCCTTTCCTGCATCACCTGCACGCGCCGCTTCAACCGCCGCATTAAGAGCTAAAAGATTGGTCTGAAATGCAATCTCATCTATTGTCTTGATAATTTTTGCAGTCTGATCGGAGGATTTCTTTATCTCATCAATTACAATATTTACTTTGTGTATAGACTTATTCCCTTTCTCAACCCGATGTTTTGTCTCCTCCATAAGATTGTCTGCCTGAGAAGCATTTTCAGCATTTTGTTTTACCATCGATGAAGACTCCTCAAGACTGCTTGAGATCTCCTCCAGGCTTGAAGCCTGCTCGTTTGCACCCTCTGCCATCTGTTGACTTGAAGCACTTACCTGGTGTGAAGCAGACGTAACCTGCTCAGAACCACTGGAAAGACCATCAACAATCTTCTGAAGTGAACGGCTTATGGTTATGGCAAGGAAAAATCCTAAAACAAGGGCTATGATAAACCCGATGACCATACCTACGACTGTAAGTACGGTAGCAAATCTGCTGTCTCTTTGCACTGTTACCATTCTGTTTTGCATGTTTTGATTATTCACATCTACCAATTGCGCGAGAATATTATTGGTTTCAACCTGTAAAGGGAAAATTACTTCTTCCAATTGATATTGTTTCTGATTCATAAGTTCAGCTGCCGGAGTAAATATATTCTGCAGTTCAGAAATAGCTCCATTCGTCTGAGCAAGTGCCGTCAGAAAATCATTTTGATAGCTGTTCACAGCACTTGTTCTGTTACCATTATTCATGTATTGACGAATATTTTGCAGTGCAGCATACAGATGACGATGCGATTCGCCTGCAGCTCTTACAAGACGCATTATCTCAGGGTTGACACTTTCCATTGAGTTAACCCAAGTGTAAAAGGCAGTGGCTGTATGATCACCATTATGGATAAATTGTTCACCATGGTGTATGAACTGAAAAACACTGCTGTTAAGTTGTTCATGCTCTGTCTCGAACTGTCTTGTTTCAGCCAGCCAGGCATTAGCATCCAAAACAGCCATATTATCGTATTCCTCTGCCATCTCAAGCAATCTGTCGTTTGCTCCAGCCCATTCATCTCTGATTTGCACAAAACGTTCTGAGAGGCTTATTGCTTCAGCACTACGGGTAGTTAACTCATAAGTACCCCATGAATAGTCAAAACTGTCACGGGCATTTCTTATGTTCCGGTATTGATTTCTGCGGTACTCCCATGCAACACCAGGTAAAACCAGTCCCCGGAAATTACCTCTGATATTTTCCATTTGCGTCTGAGACAGGAGTAAATTTACTGTTCCCGGCATTTCATCTGTCGCAATAAAATTGATATCGTTTTGAAGATTTCGTACTGCCCATACACCAATACTTCCCACTACGACGGTAATGACTGCAACTATTAAAAACCCCCCTATAAGCTTCATTTTCAGACTCATTGATTTTTGTCCCATACAGTGGCTCCTTTGTGCGTGCGTGTTAATGGATTGTGCCGGTTAATAATCTTCTGAAGTCTGTGCAACTGTTTCCACCTCTCTTTTGGAAAGCACTTTATCTACATCAAGAAGCATAACTACCTTCTGAGCGGCTTTTCCCATTCCCATTATGAATTCGGTATCCAGAGAAGCTCCAAAAGATGGCGAGGGTTCTATCTGATCAGCCTTGATATCAAGTACCTCACACACCTCATCAACTATAATGCCCATTATCACATGCTCCCCTGAAACATTCTCAACCTGAACCACAATAATGCAGGTCTTGTCTGTGTCCTCATTTTCTTCAAGACCAAACTTTAATCTCAGGTCAACTACGGGGATAACTTTTCCCCGCAGGTTTATTACCCCCCGAATATAGTCTGGTGTGCGGGGTACATGGGTTACATTCATAAGACCGATAATCTCCTGAACTTTGAGAATCCCGATTCCATACCCCTCCTGAGCAAGACTAAACGTCAGATACTTACCGGCAAGAGCGGACATGTCCCCTGCATTGGTGGAGTTTTGTGTCATAAAGCAGCTCCTTTCTTTAAAGAGAAAAACTTTTAGTTTCCAGCCATTTTGACCATTGCCCCAATATCTATTATCAAACTGACATTTCCATCGGGCATGATCGCCCCACCCGAAACACCTTCAATTTTTCCCATCCCTTCACCAAGATTTTTAATCACAGTTTGTTGCTGTCCGATTATCATATCCACCACAAGCCCAACTCTTTTACCCATTTCTTCCACTACCATAACAATCGCCTCTGAAGGATGTTTCATGTGACCTGCTGTAAAGAGGGCTGAAAGATGGATTACAGGAATGAGCTGATCATGACAGCGCACCATTTCTCCTTTGTCTAACACAACTGTAATATCATCACTTACCGGTCTGAAACTCTCCACTACCGAAAGAGTAGGTATTATGTAACGTTCTTTGCCGGCTTTCACCACCATTCCATCCATTATTGCCATGGTAAGAGGCAGATAAATCGAGAATACCGACCCCTTGCCTCTTTCCGATCTCACCTCAATATTTCCTCTCAGATCCCGGACATTTTTTTTCACTACATCCATCCCCACCCCGCGTCCTGAGATATCTGTTACCTCTTTTGCAGTGGAGAAACCGGGATGAAAAACGAGCCCAAATATTTCCTGATCTGTAAGAGAGTCCCCCTGCTTTACAAGTCCTTTTTTCAGCGCCTTTTCAAGTATTGCTTCTTTGTCGAGTCCTCTGCCATCATCCTCTATTTCTATGCAAATCATTCCTGAAGTCTGGAAAGCTCTCAGGTGTATAGTTCCCGATTGAGATTTGCCAGTTCTTAGTCTTTCCTGGGGCATTTCTATACCGTGGTCTGCTGAATTTCTTACCATATGCACAAGAGGATCACCTATCCTTTCAATAACCGACTTATCAAGCTCTGTATCTTCCCCGGAAGAGACAAACTCAATCTGTTTACCCGATTTTTTGGAGAGATCTCTCACAAGACGGGCCATTTTCTGGAAGGTTGATTTCATGGAAACCATACGCATGGAAAGCCCGATTTCCTGGAGTTGCCTGGTTATTTTGTCCAGTTGACGTATGTTTTTAAGGGTGTGTGACGAAACATTTCTGAGAACATTCTGGTCACCGGTTACCATGGCTTCAGTGACAACCAGCTCACCTATTGCCTCAATTAACCGATCCAGTTTCTCTGTTTCAACTTTGATAGTATTTTTTACCGATAGAGCTTTTTTCCCTCTCTGCTGCTTACTGCAAGCCTGGCGAATGTCGTTTTCACTTACAAATTTACTTTCAACAAGTATCTCCCCGATTCTTTTCCCGGGATCTTCAAGCTGCTTTCTTAAGGCCTGCTGCACCTGGTTTTCTGAAACTTTACCATCTTCGATCAGTATTTCACCAATCCTTTTCTTATCCTCTTTAATCCTTATAGAGCTTTGAATCTGATCGATTATGGCAGCTACATTTTTTCTATTGGCTTTGTATGCTACCCCCTTCTCCAGAGCATCACGAAGCAGAAGCATTTCACCTTTAAGCACATCTACAGATATGAAAACGGAATCAATTAACCTACCAGAAAGCTCGATTTCACCAGTTCTTGCCTTGTCAAGGAGTTCTTCTGTTGCATGGGCAAGAGATTGTATTGCATGGAGAGACAAAAACCCTGCGATTCCCTTAACCGTATGGAAAACCCTGAAAAGTGAATTGATCAGTTCAACGTCACCGGTATTACTTTCCAGCTCGAGCAGAAGATTATCTGCATTATGAAGGTGCTCATCAGACTCTGTTATAAAATCAGCCAAAAGTGAGTGATCTGTATGTGCTAAATCAATTTCAGAGTCAAATTGCACATGTCCCAAAGGTTGTGCCCCACCTTCAGAATCATCCAGAATCTCTACCACCTCTTCAACCGTTACATTTTTGCCCTGTTTTCCAGAAAAAGAATCGAAAGTATTCTGAAGACAATCTTTTACAAGCAGAAGTTTATCGCTATTGACATCTTTATTTAGCCTCTCTATATAATCTTCTGTTTTGTGGCATATGTGTTCGATTTCCTGAAGCCCCAAAACGCCAGCTTCACCCTTGAGAGTATGCAGAATTCTCCTGAATTCAGAAATGTCTCCACCCTTTTCCAGATCCAGAATACACCTCTCCATCTCCTCGAGTGTATTTTCCTGAGTGGATAAAAAATTTCTGAATATTTCTTTATCTGTGTTTGATAAAGCAGGAGCAGAGGCCTTTTTGGGCTGGTCATAAACATTGCATCCGGTTTCAGTAAGGTCTCCGCTCCCATTGTACAATTGATTTTCCAGATGGCGTTTTAAACCGGAAATCTTTTCTGAAAGCTGATTTATAGCATAGGTAAATTCAACTTCACCCAGTATCAATTTTTCCAGCAAAACAGCACACTCTGCTGACATCTTTTTGCAGTTTAAACTCTGGTAACTTGTTAATTCTTCGAAAAAGGTATGTGAGTTTGCAAACTCCTGAAGGTCAGCAGGGTCAGCCAGTACAAAGCTTGCCGATATTTCCTCTAATTGTTCCACCAGTTTACTGATATCATTCAGAGCCATTTTGATTCCTTATACCGCTTTTTTAAAAAGTTTAACTTGCAACACAAACCAAACTTTGCAAACAGCACAAAAAAAGCCCCGCTGATCAGACCAGATCAACAGGGCACAGCAATTGCTATTTCCGCAAAAAGCAATATCCGTTCTGTTTTGCCGGTATCAGGTAAACCACGATTGAAAGATGAGGCTGTCATCTTGCGGTGGCTTAGAGCAGCGAAACTGGAATTTCTTCAAAGTATTTTTTTGTTTAAGATGTCACGACATGCACCCCCTTAAAATTTTTTTTCTTCTTTTCTCATATCTTTTTACGTTGACAATATAATAAAAATTTTCTAATCGAAGTATTTTAACACAGTATATCCCACAAAAAGGTCAAAGTCAAAGATTTTTTTTCCTGAATTGTATGCATGTTTGTATTTTTTAAAACTTCAAAATATCGCTGAATTAATGTTAGCCATTTTCTGTTACATTTTTAAGACACTCTACTCTATAATTTGAGTGATACCCAAAACTCTAAATGCTGCATATTCAAACTAAACAGATTATGAAGCGACAAATGCAATCTGCAAACTTATAATGGTATACTTGAGAAACCATAACTTAATCAAAGGTGTCTAATCAAAGGTGTCTAATCGAAGCTGTCTAATCATAGTTTATATCACAGTATATCCCTCGATTAGATTAAAGTCAATTAATTTTTATTGCTTTTTATATTTGGCTATTCTGAGTTAACTGTGGAAAGCAGTTGAGCGGGAAAACGAAAGTTTTTGCCCATCGCAGGCTGTTTGGGGGTAGTTGCACTTATAAATTCGGCAATCCCCCTTTATTCTGCTTAAAAACAGGCATATACACTTCGATAAAGTCAGAAAGAATCGTCTGCTATTTTACCTTGTATTTCTTTCTTTTGATTTTTCTTATATTTCTGATACCATTTATATGTATCTTCGATTGCCGCAATGATTGCACGCTTAGTTGAACTGAAAAAGCGGACTTCAAGTTTATCTTCAGCATTTCTGATCCCCTCTTCAAAGGGGTAGCCTATAAGCGAATCAGACAGAACTCTCTCGACAAGTTTAGGAACAAGGGTACAGGCAAAATCAACTATGAGATCATCTTTGGCGGGATCTATCTCAATATCAATGGAAAAAAAATCCATACACATGATTAGAAGTCACATTTTCTGGTAAACGGGATGTACCGGTAATCATCAAGGTATCCTGACGAAGTTTCTTTTCCATAGACTCAAACCTTTTCATTATTAGCAATTATTCAAACGACCACATGTCAATAAACATTTTGCCATGAACATTGTCAATGTTTTTTAATCAGATTGTTTACCAACTTGGGTAGGTTACAGTAAGCCTGATCGAAGAGTCTGTGGCATGGGCCCGGAATATTGTTACTCTCTTTTAAATTTAAGAACACTTTGCCTACCCCGATTTGCAAATCGACGCGGCTCTTTATAAGCGGGAAAAAAAAGGAAGCAAGGTTGCGAAAGTTCCCCACCGTAGGAATAGGGAGACTTAAACGGAGGCCCAATATACCGCCTGGGTGAAACGCGGCAGACTGTCAATAAGCCCACTCCCCTTCCCACCACCAAATCTTTGCACCCACAAATGTAAGTTTGCCATTTTCCTCCAGGCTACACGCCATGTAACCCGGAGGAGAGATAGGGATCAGTTTACAATTCTTTCTATCGATTCCCTGTCAATATTTACTTTCAGGGCTTCAGAAAATGAGCGGTTCGGAATATAACAGAATTCATCAAATACCTGATTACCAAGTACAACCGCGGGCGAGTGGTAAGAATTGTAACCTTCGATTTGGGCTGAATTAAAAATGAGAAGTCTGTTTGCTTTCAGATTTTCAGCAGAACCGTTTTTTGATTCGCTGGCAAACAGGTTAATACCAAGGATCATAACAGAAAAAAGTGCAAGAGAAACTTTTGATACTTTACTCATACCATCCTCCTGTTTAGGTTAAAAAGGGTTTGAACTGTCCTTAAAACATTTCATCTATATAGCTGTTTGTCAGGACTAAACTGCTTTATATTTTTTGGATCAAGCCTGTTTTCCGGCATACGGCTTTGTATCCAACACCATCCAGCCTGATATATGGCCTCCTCTTTTAAGCTGCTTTGTGGATATTTACCCGCCAGAAACTGATACAGCTTCATAGCTTTTTGATAATTGTTATGATAATCTGTTATATAGGTGGCATAATCAAACAGTACCTTATCGGCATATTTGAAATCTGAGTGGTTCTCGATGAAATGATCAAAAAGAGAATCTCTGTTGAGATTATATTGACAATAATCATTTATGCCAAGTAAGGTAAACAGAGCATATCCTCTGTTGTGAGCAGATGTGTCATTTTTTGAAATATCCAACAGATAGCTTAAAGCTGTTAAAGTATCCCCGGATGCAAGTTTACACTTTGCTTTTTCAAGATGCGATTTTTCTGTTAAACCTGTGTTTATGTTGTGTAGAAATGTTGAGTCAGATATTTCAACTCCCATCCTGCTTGTTGTTTTTCTCAGAAAGCCATCAAGCAATTTTCTTTCCTCAATCTCTTCTATGGAAAACCGATAAAGGTCTTTATAAAGAGAATCTTTTGTAAGTAAAAGAGATTGTCTCTCCAGTAAAGTAACCGTTTCACCTCTTTGAAGATGTTTTACAAGTACTGATCCAGACTGAACCTTTACTTCTGTCCCGTACTCATCCACACATACCCTGAAAACAGTACCCGTTACAGTGATATCTGCATGAGGGGTAATGACAGAGAATCGCTTATAGTGCTTTCTGTTAACATTAAACAAAGCACTGCCTGAGGAAAGCGCGATCTCCTTTATACTGTCTGTTGCTTGTTTTTCAGGCAAAATCTCTGTTTGCTTTTGCACTAAAGCTGCTGTTGAATGTCCTAAGGAGAGAATTGTTTTTTCAGCACTGTCGGTTTTTGGCAATTCCCGTTCACGGATATATTGAAAAGCGTGTTGCTCTAAGGCATTGGTCTCTTTATTACCTTTCATAACTGAAAGTATCGAGACAAACACCAGGATAAGAGATGCTGCAACAAGAAAGCTTTTGAAATGGAAGAAAGGAAACCAATTTGTGTTATTATGCTTATCACTGACTGGACCGTGAGCGATTGCATTTTGAATCATGGAATCCCATTGTGAATCTGTAAAAAGATCAGCGGCTCTTCTGACCTCATCTGTATTGGGGGATAAAGAGTGCCGGGATGGTGATAGTTCTAAAAGAGCAGCATCTGCGACTGTTTCAGCTTTTTCAAAATATCCAGCTTCAAGACACAATGCCTCAAACTCTATTGAAGATTCAAGTTCAGCTTTAAAGAAAGGGTCACTGCAAAGTAACTCATCGAGATCCCTGAGCTCTTCTGGTGTAATGGTTCCCATAACAAATTTATCTATAAGTTCGCGTTTACTCATAAAACGCCTCTTTGCTCAGTTTTTTTCGCAGAAAATCCCTGGCAGCTTTTAATTTCATGAAAAAGTTCTGTTCGCTTATATTCATGATTTCAGCGGCATCCTTACCACAATAATAGTGCAGATAATAGAGGATAAATGCTGTTTTCTGGTCAAGAGGCAAAAGCTCAAGCAATTCTAACACAATTTTTCTGACCTCTTTTTTATTCAGATATTCAATTGTATCAGAGTCTGCTCCAGTTTGGATCGGCTCTGAATGTAAGCTGGTAAAATATTTACCCGCAGTTTTCATCTTCCTTCCGGAATCATATATTTCACTTAAAGCTACTTTGTAAAGCCAGGTTGTGAATTTGCTGGAATCTTTATAACTGGTTAAACCTTTTATAATCCTTATAAAAATGTTTTGCAGGATATCTTTCTGTTGCTCTTTATCATCCACATACCTTAAAACTATTGCCGCCATATACCCTCTGTAATGATCTAAAAGGGTACAGAGGGCTTTTTTGTCACCATTCCGGGCTGCGTGTATAAGGGTTTTATTTTCCATACAATAAATTAGACGTCTGTGGGTTAGGTTACATAAATAAAAAATTCATCTTTTTTATGAAAAGCATGGGCTTACATCAGAATTTGATTTTCTGGCTATGAAATCAGAAACTGGTGAGATACAAAATCACAGTTGCCACTCTTAGAAGCTATGATTTTCAAATGTATTGATTGGCCATATCGAAACAATCCACTTGTTTGTGCAGGGATAAAAAAGCAGAAAAGATTTAGATTCTATGAATGCTTGCAGGAAATATAAGATGATATGGAGGGGAAAAGCTGAGACTGCCCCGCGCCAGATTGCCTGGGAAGTGGCGCTTTCTTAAACTCCTACACCCTGCTCTGTGTGAGCGGAAGTGAGAAAAGACAACCGGACACATAAATCTTTAAGCCCCCCACCTGGGAAAAGGGGGCTCTTAAACGTTGATTTATATGCCGCCCGCAATCTCACTCTTATCCTATTATATATAAATCCCCATTAAAATAGCCCAAAAAGCTGACAATAACACATTTCAACTGTTTTCCGGAAAAAATTTATTATCTTTAGTAATAAGCTGAACACTTTGAGAGAACAATAGACCTGATGACAACAACCACTTTCCCATACCAGGAAATCACCGGCGCGATACACCTGCACACCCTCTATTCTGATGGCGGAGTGAGCTATGAAGAGCTCATAGACGCAGCCCAGGGGTGTGGGCTTGATTATGTCGTGGTAACCGATCACATGAACTTAAAGGGTCGTGAAGCGGGGTATGAGAAATTCCACGGCAATCTTATGGTCCTTGTTGGTTATGAGCACAATGACCCCAAAAAGCTCAACCACTACCTGGCAATTGGCACAAACAAAGCATTCCCCCAGCTTCAAAAACCTCAGCAATATATTGATGCAGTGAGAGAAAACGGGGGTATAGGGTTTCTTGCCCACCCGGCTGAGAAAAGAAACTATTTCGGTAATTTACCACCATATCCCTGGACCGAGTGGGACGCAACCGGTTACGATGGGATAGAGCTTTGGAATCAAATGTCTGACTGGATAGAAAACATCCGATCGTGGAGAAGCTTTATAAGACTTCTTTACCCCAGAAGATTTCTGGGCAATGTTCCTGATGAGCTCCTGGAGAAATGGGACAAACTCAACCAAAACCGTTTCATAAGCGGGGTAGGCGGGGTTGATGCACATACAAGAAGAATTTCTATCGGCCCATTTGCATATACAATTTTTCCCATCAAAGTGGAACTCAAAGGAATAAGAACCCACCTCTACATTCCTCAAAAATTGCCTGAGTACCCATTTGATGAAGCCAGATCACTCTTATTAAAGGCTCTTAAAAACGGTAACGGATTTATAAGTAACTACCGCAGAGGTGATGCAAAAGGTACACAAATCTATCTCCGGCAGGAAAACGGAGCAGTGCTCCCCCCAGGACTTTGTGGAACAATCAACCGCGCACCTGCGATGCTCTGTGTTCAAGTACCTTCAAGGGGCAATATTCGCCTGATACGAAACGGGGTGGTTTTAAAAAGCGTAAAAGGAACATCTGCCCAGCTCGGTATATCAGATGATGGAGTCTACAGAGTTGAAGTCTACAAGGGTAAGAATGCCTGGATTTACTCCAATCCGTTTCATGTGTTAAGACAAAAATAGTTTTCCGTCTCTCATTCTGCGCTGTACATTTTACTTTTGATCCCATCTGCGCTTTTACCATAAATATACGTTCAATCCGCCCTCTGTTCTGTTTCGTGAGTTTGTAAGAGACCCCTTGGCCTGATGCGTAAAAGAACTAACAGCAAAAAACCTGATATGAGCCCCGGCAGAGCCCGCCCCTGACCATTGACACCAAAGCAAGTGAATACGCCGAATCTCCTGTTTTATCAATACAGTCACTGTTTTAAAATCAGGATGTAAGAATATGTTTGCTCTCCATCCGGCTAATACCTTAACCCTGCTCTGCTCCAGTAAAACTCATTACTTCTCAAATCAACTGTACCATCAATATAGGTGTATAAAATATCAGACCCCAGGTTTAGCAGCTCATCGATCATCTTTCTTGAAGGATGGCCGTAAGGATTTCTCTCCCCACAGGAGATGATTGAAAGCGAAGCCCCAACATAGGCAAAAAACAACTGATCCGCAGATCCTGCACTCCCATGGTGAGGGGCAATGAGGATATCAGAGCTCAGTCCATAACTATACGCTTGAGAAATATACCGCTGGGATACGGTGTCGATGTCAGAAGTGATCAGCAAGCTGTTCATTCCATGCTCAACAGCAAAAACCATACTGTATCTGTTTACATTAAGACCAGTGACCGGAGTGGGAACCTCTATTGACTCCGGAGGCCACAGACACCTGATAAGCACAGATTCAAACAGCTCGAGTGTATCATCCTGAACAGCAAACTCAAAATCAATTCTGTTTTTCCAAACCCCTGTTCTGCTTCGCAGGAACGCAGTGTCTTCATGGGGTGATGTAATAAGTCTTCCGTTCCAGTTAATATCTTTCCCAAGTCTGCTTAATCCCCCATAATGGTCTTCATGATTATGAGAGATAATAATGGCAACTATCCGCGGTTCACCAAGATCATTGTATGCATCGAGCCATTTACGATACTGCCTCCCCGATCCGATATCCCAAACAACTGCACTGTCCCCCATCACTCCGATCTGAGCCAGTCCCTGCCCCACATCAACCACAGAAAAAATAAACCCGCTATCAGCAGAATACTCCGGCTGTAAGTTACACCTGCAAATAAGCAACGTTGCGTATAGTAAACTAAAACATAAAACCCGACGAGCCCCTGATAAGCACATTTTCCCATCCCCTTTCAAAAAGAGATTTCTCTATACTGAACTGAGTTCTGTTGTTTTTATTTAATGTCAGTTGCTGCCTTACACCTGCAAACATATTCTCTGATGAATCTGAAAAAAAATCCCCTCAAATATGCAGTAAACTGAAACACCCCTTTTCTGTTTACAGGGGATTCAAGGCGATAACTGTATCTGTACCCTCCGGAATGATAGAGGTTATACCTCTGAGTGAGTCTCACTTCAAAGGGTTGGTCGGGGTTCCAAAGCAGAGATAAAAAAGTCCTGTGGGAGAGATTTTCCCTGTGCTGTGGATCTGCAATACAGGAGTAACGGAAACGAATATTTATCGGGCGGTTTGTACTGATCATTGCCGAAGAGCTCAGGTGAACAGGAGAGTCTTTAGCTCTGACTATGCTTAGTTCCGGAGAAAACCTTACCCCGGAACGTAACAACCGGTTGACTCTTATATTCACTCCATTTACCTGAGTCTCCGGATAATCACTCATGTTGACCGTGCGTAAAGCAGCCCGTTTCATCCTGCTCATATGTAAGCAAACACCCTGAGGAAAGTGGTAAAACTCAAGATCGAGTCTGTTTGCCCTTACAGAATGGATCGATCTGAAAACCAAAGGATATCTGATTTTTTCCCGGCTATCGGCCCCGGTCTCAAGCTCAAAGCGAAAATGTGACAATCTATAGGCTGAAAACAGATGCGCATAGGTTGCTTGTTCTCCCTTCAGAGTGAAACCTGAAATGCCGGTATATAACTCCAAGCTCCTCTTTTTTATACCCACCCCACCACCAAAGATCCGCTCCCCCTCTCTCTGGTGATAAAAAAGTGAGATGTCGGAGTGGATTTTATCTATGCTTGATCCAAGAGTGACCCCGTTCCAGTTTCGGGCCTCAGGATAGAGCCAGTTATTTATAATCCTGCCGTTTTCGGATTTCTCTGTTTCGTAGTTTGTAAAATGTCCGTAAAATATTTTACCCGGCAGAGGCTGGGTTATGTTTCCGGCTTCGATTTTCAGATACGGTAACTGGATCGCAATATTTCGGCTTCTCCACCTTGCTTTTGTTTCATCAATCCCTATTCTTCCCTGAGATGATACAGATTCATGAGGTGAGTACCTGAAGCGCATTAATTGTGAGGATTGCCCATCACCCAGAGGTTTAGTAAAGTTAATGGTTAAGTTAGCGGATGTGCCCGGAAGTACGGAGTTGAAGCAGAGCAAATGTCTCATTGGTTCAAGCATCGGGTAGTCATTAAAAAACCTCTGAACATCTCTGTTTTCCCATGGTTCATAAGCCTTGAGTTCCTCCTTTTCGGGGATTTCCTCAATGTCACTGAAAATGTCAGTTATCAATTCAAGTCTGCCCTCAGGCACAGATAAAGGCACCGAATAGAGAGGCCTGAGACGGGCCCAGGTGAGGGAATCTATTAAACCGGCATTTAAAAGCTCATCCCCCTCCAGCTCATCGGAAGGTATGAAATGAGATTCTGCTGAGATGACATTACAGATGGGGAAAACAAAAAGAAGCAAAAACAAGAGTTTTACATTCATAAAACTCTTAACATAATGGAGAATGGCAATATGTACTCCACTTGAGGAAAACATGTATATTACCATTTCACCAGGATTTATGGTTGTGGTGGAAAAATCGGAAAACACCAATTTCTTCCAGTAATAAAATAACTGATGCAACAGCTGACTCATACAAGGTTTTATGAAAAAATTTCAAATTTCCATTGTCCTTTTATTGCTTACATTATATTCGGTGATTCGGTCTGAAGAAAACTATCGTTTTGCTCTTGTTTTAAGCGGTGGCGGGGCACGGGGGCTTGCTCAGATCGGGGTATTGAAAGCATTTGAAGAGAATGGTTTAAGGCCGGATCTGATAGTGGCAACAAGTATGGGCTCCATAATCGGTGGACTTTATGCCTGTGGTTTGTCCCCAGAGCAGATCTATCAGTTCACCCAAAATCTGGACTGGGGCAATCTTATAAATGACGATGCCAAAAGAGACAACCTATTTGTAAACCAAAAACAATTCAATGTAAATTACCTGTTTGAGCTGTTTTTTGATCAGCGACTACGCCCCGTTTTCCCCAGCTCCATCTCACACGGACAATCCTTTTACCAGATCCTTACCCCCCTTTTGCTTCCTGCACAGTACAGGGCAGGAAATGATTTCAGCAATCTGCCCATTTCCCTAAGAATTGTTACTACCGACATCTTAACCGGAAACCGGGTAGTTCTCCGGGATGGAAACCTCGCCAGGGCAATCCGGGCCTCCAGCACCGTGCCACTTGCCTTCTCACCATTGAAATATGATGGAATGGTCCTGATGGATGGAGGTTTGGCATCCAATATTCCTGTAGAGACCGCCATTGAGGAGATGGCGGATTTTGTCGTTGCTGTTGACGTCACGTCTTCACTGTTACAAAAACCTGATCTTGACAACCCTGTAAGATTAGTTAACCAGCTTGTTGCAATTGGAATTGAAAAAAATAAAAACAGAGAGAGAGTTCTGGCTGACATAGTCATTACTCCAGACCTTGAGGGCTTCTCTAACACCAATTTCCGCAATCATGACACGCTTGTACAGATCGGTTACTTGGCAGCCATGGAACAGATGGATGAAATTCTGAAGAATTTCCCAGAACAACAGATAAACAGATCACCCCAAGCTGCTCAGATTCCTCTGAGAGTAGTTAACAAGTCTGGTGTAAAACTTTTTACTGGTGATACTCTGAAAATCGATAAAAATCTTAGCGATGAAGAAACTCTGTCGGCAATAAAAAACTATCTACATTCAAACGGAATCGATTTTCCGGATATACTTTCAGTGTCAAAAACAGACTCAGTCCTGACCGTTATCGCCGAACCGGCCAAAGTGAATGATTTTAATTTCCTGGGTCTACAAAAAACCTCCGGATATATAGTTAGGAGGGCTGGCGGACTAAGAAAAGGTGAAACAATTAGTCAGCCACGTATTGAATCAATGATCTCAAATCTTTATTCTACCGGTTTGTTCAAAACTGTGAACGTGGAAATTGATTCTCAGAATATATTGAATGTAATTGTGGATGAGAAAAAACCCCTGAGACTTCGTGCCGGATTGAGATACGATGAGTTCCATTTGCTCGAAGGGTTTATCCAGCCTGCAAACCAGAATCTCTTTGGAACCGGAATTACTACCCAATTGCATCTGCAATATGGTTCGAGGCGGGAAAAATACGCCCTTAAACTCAATGCCAACCATCTCCTGACTGCAAATCTTGCCAACAACCTGCAGTTTAAGGCGTATGTATCCAAAGAGAGGTTATTTGAAAGGAAAATTATCCCTCAGGAAGGCCAGTCAGACCTGCTCTCGATAAGAGAGATAATTTTACGGAAAACGGGATTTATGGTTATGACCGGCACACAGGTTGGAAAATTTGCATCGCTCAATGGTGGAATGCGCTATGAACTGTTTAAATTGCAGCAATCAGATAACAGTGTCTTCAAAGATGGTATGGGATTGAAATTCCCTGGCGAAATGCCCTATTTTATGTTGCGGCTCATAATTGATACCATGGACAAGACTCCGTTCCCAACCAAAGGGTTCAACCATATTGTAACATTCGGCACTGCATCAAATAAACTTGCTGGTACCGAGGATTTCGTGAAAATTGACGGCAGCTCCGGTGCATACTTTTCTTTGGGAAGTGCACAAAAACATGTACTGCATCCCAGATTTGTGTGGGCATGGTCAAATTCCCCTCTTCCGGAAACTGAGAAAGTTTATCTGGGAGGAGCCTTTTCCGAACAGGGATACAGAGATCTTGGACTATACAACTATGTCCCTTTTATAGGCCTGAAACCAAGGGCTTTTTCAGGAGATTTACTGGCTCTTCTCCATTTAAATTATATTTGGGAGCTAAGGGATAATTTCTATCTTACTTTTGATTTCGATTACGGCAGAACCTGGCTAAAGCAAGATTTCAGCCTTTCAAACTTCAGAGAGGAGTTTTTCGACAGAGCTCTTCTGGGGGTTGGAGCCGGTATGGCTTACAATTCGATATTTGGCCCGCTTCGTTTAAGCTATGGGCACCTCATACGTGGTTTGGAAGAGATAGGCATTGAAAGAGGTTACCAGTTATACATATCTCTTGGTCAGGATTTCTGAAAGGGAAATCTTTTTTGAATCGAAGGTTCTTGCAACAGGAACTGTGTTATGTTATACTCTAATCGCTAATGAAAGGCCAAGTGTTTATGCGTGTAAATATAACTGTGAAGCTGTTTGCAGGATACCTGGTTATAATATTTCTCAATCTCTTCCTCTTTGTGATTGTGAATAAAACCAGTGACATTAAAACGATCACCAACATACTGAAAATTCAAAACGAGATAAAGAACAATTTAGTGCGCTATAATAACCTTCATAACACCCAGGAGCTGATTGCATTCAGCTTTGAGAGGGCGGGGCTCAAGGAATCGGTTGATAATTTCAGGGATGTAAACACCAAAATGCTGGAAGTGATGGATTCGGTAAGATCACAGATGAACACTGTTCACCATCTGGACTCCATGGTAAACCCAAAAAATGACACAACTCTCAGCGATTTCAGAAACCAGTTGAAAAAAATCGTTCATCTTCACACCCTCTATAATAGTATATTTGATACCCTGGTAGTTTCCCGGAGACCGGGAACTATCAGCCAAACCGAAGAATTCAAAAAAATCAGAGAAAACATGTCTCAGAAACACGAAATTCTCAACTCCAACCTGAGCTCATCACTTGAAAGGGTCGAAGAGATAAATAAATCTTACATCAGGGATGTGGAGAACAGAGTCAGCAATGTACGTTTTGTTACTATCGTGATTTTTAGCGGAATGACGCTTTTTTCCATGATTTTTGGATTTTTCTTCTCAAAAGCAATTACCAACTCATTGCGCAGACTCAAGGAAACCGCCCAAACCGTTGCAAAGGGTAACTTTGATGTTAACCCCTCAGGGTTCCCAAACGATGAAACAGGTGACCTTGCCACAGCGTTTTTCAACATGTCGGTAGATCTGAAAAATGCCCAGGATGAACTTGTCAGATCGAAACGGATGGCAGCCATAGGAGAAGTTGTAGCATCCATAAACCATGAGATCAACAATCCCCTGATGATTATTTCGGGTAATGCCCAGTTCCTTGAGATGACTATGCAGCATTATCCAAAGGAAGTCCAGGAGCGCATCGAGGCGATTCTCGCCGAAACGGAGCGGATCTCAAAAGTTACCCGTAAACTGCAAAACATAAAAAATCCCGTTTCAGAAGATTATACCTCGGGTGGAGAACAAATGATTAATCTGGACAGATCTTCGTAGAAGGATGGAAGGGATCGGATATTGAAAACCAAATCTTTTTTTCCGCTTATAGTAGGAGCGCTGCTTGTTCAAAGCTGCTCTCACAGGCTACATCTGACATCTTTCAATGAAGCTCAGCTACATATTACAAACGGCCAATACAGAGAGGCTGAGATGATGCTCAATGCAATTATCGACTCCATACCGGAGAGCCCTGTTGCAGCCGATGCACTCTATTCACTCGCAATGATTCACCTTGCAAATTCTAATCCGGATGCCGATTTTTATAAAGCAATGGATCGGTTTGAAACTTTTACTGCTGCATACCCCGAGGATCCAAGACAAAGATCGGCCCAAAACTGGCTTCATATACTGGGCCTCTACACACAAACCAAAGAAAAACTCTACACCGCACTGGAAACTGCTCACCAGTTCCAGACCACCTATGAAGAAAACCTTAGTAAACAGCTTAATCTTGAAACCCTGAATGAAGATATCAGACGATGTTACGAAGAGCGGGAAAATCTGTTAAGTAAAACAGAGGAATTCAGATCAATAATAATCGAGTTAGAACGCAAATGTCTTCAGGCCGGAAGATAATTATTGTAAACCCCTTACCAGCTTAACCATTTAAAAATGAACAAAACATCCCTTTTCAGAAAAGATCTTTCAGATATTAAAACAGTTGTTGTAAAAACCGGTAGCAGAATTCTGACTACCAAGGGTCAGGATAAACGGGTTGAGAGCCTTGCTGAGGACCTCTCCTTACTTCACAAAAAAGGGGTAAATGTCATACTCGTTTCCTCCGGGGCAATAGCCCGGGGTATGAAAGTTTTAAATCTCCAAAAAAGACCGGAATCGATACCGCTTCAGCAGGCCTGCGCCAGCATTGGCCAAAATTATCTGATGAATATGTATCAGAGCTATTTTAACAGTCATGACATTCTGATCGGACAAGTCCTGCTGACCTGGGATGATCTGAGGAATAAAAAACGCTACCTTAACCTGAGAAACACTCTTTTTCAGCTACTCAAATGCCGCTGCATACCCATTGTCAATGAAAATGATTCTGTTGGCGTGGAAGAGATACAGTTTGGCAATAACGATGTACTCGCAGCACAAATATCTCTTCTGGCTCATGCTGACCTTTTTGTCAACCTTACAGATGTAAATGGCCTGTACGACAAAAACCCAAGATGCGAAGCTGATGCACGGCACATCCCCCTTGTGTCAACAGTCTCTTCTTCGGTACACAAACTGGCCAGCGATATAAGAAACGAGCTAAGTGTTGGTGGAATGGCTACAAAGATTAAAGCGGCTGATATGGTGACAAAGGCCGGCATTCCGGCGCTAATAGGAAATGGGTTTAATTCAAATCTTCTCTCTGTGCTCAGGGATGAAAACTGCTCCACTCTGTTTATGCCCCTGGAAAAAAAGATGTCAAGCCGCGACAGATGGCTGGCCTTCACAGGTCAATCAAAGGGTCAGATCGTTATCGATCAGGGAGCTGCTACGGCTATAAGGAAAAGAGGTAAAAGCCTCCTGGCAGCGGGTATAATTGATACCATAAAGAATTTCAAAAACGGTGACATGGTTGATATAGTGAATAATGAGGGACAGATCATTGCCAGAGGATTGGTTAATTTCTCCAGTGAAGAAGTAAAGGCGATTCGTGGCTGTAAAACAGCACATATAAGAGAAAAACTTGGCGCTGTAAGGTATAGCGAGGTCATTTTGCGGGACAATATGGTATTAGTTTAAGTGCAAACAGTTTAAAAAGAGTAAAAACCGCCGTCTTCTCATATACCCACTTCTGCTTCTTTAGTTTGTCCCTGCGGTGTGACACCTGAAAAGCCATCAAAGTGCGGCAAATAATTAATTCAGATTAGCGCGCATATCCATAAAAGCTACGTACTATCGACCGCAAAGACCAATAAAGGTATTTTGCTATAAATTTTCAATAATATGTGTCTTTAACTCTCTTGTGATTGCATCCAGCTGAACAGCAGAAACAAAATGCCCACCTTCTTCAAATGATAAAAGGCGCGCACCTTCAATCCTTGACACCGCAAAAAGCGCATTCTCATACGGTTGAAGCGTATCATCTTCTGCATGTATTACCAATGTCGGTGTAACAATTCCAGTTATCTTCTCACCCGGAAGAATCATGGTATGATCAAACATAACTCCACGGTAGCGTTTTGAAGCAGGATTCATGTAATCTATTATATTGTCAATGATGAGTCTTTGGCTGGCAGTTAAGTCTGTGTATATATCTCTGCGCGCACCCATCAAAGACATGAGTTGTCTTCTGAATAGGTTACTAAGCACCCAGTAGTAAAAATCCTTTTCAAAAATTTGGGCCAGCATCCTGCCCTGCCTCTCTGCCTGCTGTATTTCTTCTCCTGTTAAGGAGGTAACGCCACAAGAGATAAGTGTAAGCGAACTAACACGTTCAGGGTAAATCAAAGCAAAGTGAATTGCTGATGGCCCCCCGGCAGACAAGGCAACTACTGCCACTCGGTCTATATGCAGTTGGTCAAGCAACTTCATGAATGCGTGTGCCTGATCTTCATTGGTAGCATTCTCCGGAAGACTTGACCTTAGATATCCAAAACGCGAAGGTGCTATCCAGTTGAATTCTGTATCCAAAACTGCACTGGCGAGCACCTCACCCTGATCATAACCCCCGCCTGCACCATGAATTATCAGAACATCGGCCCCATCTCCACCACCGGTTTTGTACTCAATATACCCGTAAGACACCAATTCTGTTTTGCTGTTTTCGCTGATACGGACGTAAGCCTCCCTGATATCGCTTCGAAAACTAACCCATATTACTATTAGGGAAACGATGATAATTATCAGTATTGACAACAGTAGTATTTTCAAATCAACCTCCCGACCCACTTATGAGCCGCTTTTTGAAAGAGAGGAATTCAGGGTCTGAGAAATAATGAGTATGCAAAAGAACTTAACATATAAGCTTTCCGCTCTATATCGGGCACCCAGCGGATCAGAGATGTTGCATACACAATAATGTTGATACAGATTCAAAGAATGTACCAATGTGAACATTTGTTTTGGCGTTAATCAGAATCAACGCTCCAGTAGGACCCACAAAAGTCTTTTAAAACATGCCTGAACCCGGGTAGCCTACTCCATTATTTTGATTATTCACCATAATGGCATAGTCAAGAATTTGCGGACAGCACTCCTTCCTGGCGCTTAAAGAGAAGTGGAAAGATCTGTGCGGAAGAAAATTTATCGTAGTCCCACAACGGCCAGTGTGCAGCAGGCGATATCTGGGTTACATTTCAATCAGGCAGAAACGGTTTAATAATAATCTGGGCTCAGTATCTATTTCCATATAGATACACCTGGAGCAAGCTAATTATTACTCCGGCAATTATATATGCATAAGAAAGTGTTTGAGTTTCATTACTTTTTTTAAGAGTCCAGCGCTAAGAAACGCTGTTTCAAAAACAATTGGGGCCTTCAACCCCAAACCCCGACCTACTTTCTTTCCAAGGCCAAAGAAAGTAAGCAAAGAACGCCTTGGGAGCCCCACACTGCCTCCAATATTCGCCAGTGATTGGGGCGGATTTGTACCCGATAGTTTTTTTTTTAGGAGCTTACTGCAGTTGGCCCTGTGAAATAGATGGAGAAAATTTTTATGCAAGTCCAATTGGCGGAGTAATAATAGCGTAAACCAGGAAAAAAGAGTAACGGACCAATTCCCCCAAAGAGGTGAATTGGTACCATATAATTATCTTTACCGGGAACAAACAGAAAAAATGAATCAGTTCCACTACCATCCCACAGGGATCAGTAAAATTTAATATAAGCGGTTTGCAGGTGACATGTTTTCAGTTCAAGCAAAAACATTAAAAAAATAAGGGGTGTCACCATGAAGCTTGATCGAAAAACTATGCAGTTAAAGTGATGACTACTTAATGGTTAACACGATGTCCGGCTTATAATCAATTCCATGGGATGTTAGTGTATCATTTCATTTTGTTTGATTTCAGAAACTCCAAAACAGCGTTTACATCCACTTTGGGATCTTTCAGTAAATCAGAGCAATCAGTTCTTTTTTCAATGGCGGATTTTACTTTGGAAGAAATACGGATTTTCCCCATATGTATGGCACCAACCAAACAGTTGTTTTCAAAGAGGAAGTATTGGTACTCATCATCTGTGGAATTTTCTACTTTGCGATACGTTTCTCCCTCCGCATATATTTTTCCGACACTGAACATATCGTATCCAAGCACTTTAAGGAAATTCGATATTGGTATACCAACAAAGGAGGTTTTTTCACCAGCAGCATTCTTTCCTGCAATAGCACCCTGAAACTGAGCCGGCCCCCATAGACCGTAGATTAATCCACGATGTTCGGTTACATCTCCTGCAGCAAAAACATCTTTAACAGAGCTCTCCAGGTAATCATTAACAACGATACCACAATTCGTCTCTAACCCGGAGTGTTTAGGCATATAAGCATTTGATTTAATACCTGTCGTTATTACCACAAGTTCAGCAGGAATGATTCTTCCATCTATCAGCTCCACTCCCCTTGCGGTATCATCCCCGGCGATCTGTTTTATTCCAACATTTTTTATCAGTTTCACACCCAGTGAATTAACAAATCTCTCCAGCATCAAGGCTGCTTTTTCATTGAGCTGACGAGGTATAAGCCATTTACACTCCTCAATAACAGTTACATTTTTACCGGCTTTTGCAATTGCCCCGGCAGTCTCAATACCTAAAGTCCCACCTCCTATTACAACTACATTTTCGGCTAATTTGCACTGTCGATTAATGAAATCAGCATTATCTTTGGTTCTGAAAACTGTAACATTTTCCCTGCTTGCACCAAGAATTGGTGGTACAAAAGGATGTGCTCCTGTTGTAACAATAAGCTTGTCATACTCGAGCGTATCCCCACCCCTGATCCTAATTTTTTTCCCCGAATAATCTATCGAACTCAACTCTTTGTTAAGCATCAGGGTAATTTTCTTTGATGAATACCAGGACCCGGGATGTATCAGGAGTTTATCTTCAGAGATCTCTCCGGCAAGGTATCGGGTTAAGTTGATTCGGTAATAGGGTAGATGATTTTCCTTTGAGATAAGAATAATTGAGGCATCTGGTGATGATTTCCTGGCTGATTCAGCAGCACTCACTCCCGCTATTCCTGATCCAACTATTACAATTCGCAACCCCGTTTTGGTTTCACTCACACTGGCCGAATCTGCAGGGTTCAGTTGTTTAAAGTTTTCGGCTGAAGCCCCGCACACAGGACAGGTTTCAGGTGGATTTTCTGTTTTTGACACATAATCGCAAATCACACAGCGCCAATTCGCTCCACTGTTGCCCTGGTTAACAATCGTTTCAGAAAAGTTTTTTTCCGTTTTCTGCACTAACTCAAATGATTCGCTTGTAACACCACAAAGGGGACAAACATCGGGTGGAGAGTCGCCATCATGCACATACTCACAAACGGTGCATATCCAAGCCTTTTTTTCCATAGAATAGCCTCAGGTCTAATGATTAATCCAGTTTTTCAGGCAAAAATGTGAGGTACTGTCCGATCTCCTTTCACGCAAAAAGGAGACCGAACAGAACAGGGGCTATCACCAATTCTCTGCAAGCACTTCAAAGTGAGCCTGAGGATGAGCACATGCGGGGCAGGTACCTGGTGCATCTGTACCTTCATGCAGATAACCACAATTGCGACATCTCCATACGACACTTTCATTTTTCTTGAAAACACTACCCTCTTCTACATTTTTAAGCAGATCAAGGTAACGTTTTTCATGCTGTTTTTCTGCTACACTTACCTTTTCGAATACTACAGCAACAGCTTCAAATCCCTCTTCCCGTGCAACCGCTGCAAACTGAGGGTACATATCACTCCACTCCTCATGCTCCCCACCTGCTGCTGCTTTCAGGTTTTCTGCCGTAGAACCAATTTTTCCTGCAGGAAAAGTAGCCGTTATCTCAAGCTCACCGCCTTCAAGGAATTTGAAAAACCTCTTGGCGTGCTCTTTTTCCTGATTTGCTGTCTCCTCAAAAATATCCGCAATCTGCACATACCCTTCCTTGCGGGCTACTCCGGCAAAATATGTGTAACGATTACGCGCCTGAGATTCTCCTGAAAAAGCTGTAAGGAGGTTTTTTTCTGTTTTTGTACCTTTGATCGAAGCCATATGCTCTCCTTTTTTGATGAAAAAAATTATGTTTCGTTTTTATTGCACGTTTCACATTTACCCAAAATAATCAATCGGTGACCCGTGATATTAAAATCATCACATTTAACTCCTTTTAATCTTATATCCACTAAACCCAGCGGTATATCGACATCTCTGACAATACCACATGTTTCGCACACAATGTGATAATGAGGTGTTATATTACCATCATAGCGGTCAAAAGAACTTCCGAAAGGAATTTTTATTATATGCCCCTGCTCTATGAGAACTGACAGATTTCTGTAAACAGTACCCAGGCTCAGGCCGGGTATTTCTTCCTTTAAAGTGTGATAAATCCAATCGGCAGTAGGATGAGAATCACTACTTTTAATGATTTTCAGGATCTTTTCTCTTTGGGAACTTTTTCTATAATTCATACACCTTACCAGTAATAGTTACTGTTATTAATATGTGATATTTACACGGAGAAGTCAAATTTTATATCCCTTTTTTAGCGCTCTTGTGAGGAGCAGTGTGGAATTAGGTGTTAAATTAAGAGGGGTATCAGAGGATTTTGAGAAATGTAGCAAATTTTACTCCATAGGTGTTAAGTTAATCAAGGATAGTATAGTCAGGCTGCAGTACAATCCAGACTGTAGCAAGATCCGCTCACCCTGAGCGAAGGTGCGCCGGAGTCGAAGGGTTCCTGCTTAGAAAACAGGTTTCATCATTACACTCCGTAAATTTGGCTGTAATATAGGCGTTTTATAAAACAACCAGAGCGACTCTAAAAGGGCAATGTCTGCATGTTGAAAGTCCTTCTGCCGCCTGCAGGGCATGTTTTGACCATCTTAACCAGCTTAACAGTTGCGTATGCAGACAGAGACTTTTGAATAGCACTAAAGGTGCTCATAAAACGCCTCGGGAGCAACCAAACTATCCCAAACTTCATCATGTCACACCCCAAAGCCACACAGGGTGACTATTTTAAAGAAAAGTCCCTGCATCCGTTCGGGCCAATTTCTGAAACGAAATTTTTATCATACCGCCTTGGCCCCAGTTTCTGTAAAAAACCGGGGCCAAACCTGTTATCAGAACAATTGTGATCTGGAATAATTCTGATCTTCTGGTTGCCGAATGAATATCATATTTTACCATCAGCTTTGTGCCATTCTTACACCCAAATCAATTGGTTACCGAACGGATAACCCAAAGAAATAAATAAAACAGCAAGAAGGATAATTATTCTATAGATTTATAATGAAATTTACAGTTTTCACCAAATACGGAGGGGCCCATGAATCGCCTTGGAAGAGTCTTTATCCTTTCTGCTGTAAGCCTTGCAGCTGCAGTTTCACATCCGCCTCAGCAGGTTCCACCCGCAAATATCCCTATAGAACAAACCCCTATGTTTATCAGTCTTGGATTTGATGACAATTCTCACTCCGGCATGCCAGAGGGAACCGAATCGACCGGAGGCATAAAGTGGGTTTGTGATTTCACCGAAAATCTGGTAAACCCCCCGGGCACAGGGCAGGCAGAGACTTTCGACGGAGTCCCGGTGAGAACAACATTTTTCTCCAATTCATTTTATTTCACCCCTTCTCAGGGCGATTTTGCCTCACTCGTGAAATGGGCACATAATCATGCCTATCTGCTCGGTCATGAGATTGCAAACCATACCCACAGCCACCTCTCAGGAGGCCCCACTCTGAGTCAGGCTGGTTGGGAAGCAGAGATAACACTGGCTAACGAGTGGTTTACAAAACCGGCTCCGGATTCAATTACTATTGCTGTGAATAACGCCTGGGGAGCAGGCGTAGCCCCGCAGGATATTGTAGGATTCCGTGCTCCCTATCTGTTTTATGGAAATAATCTCTTTAAGGCTTTAAGAAATCTGGGCTTCAGATATGATTCCAGTATTGAAGAGGGTTTTGATCCTGCGCAGGATGGCACCAATTTCTACTGGCCATACACTATGGATCACCCAAGTCCGGGCCATGACTATATGGTAGATGTAAGCGAAACCAAGGAGGCGGGCTATTATGTACCTGAGCATCCGGGTCTTTGGCAACTACCAGTCTATGCTCTCATAGTTCCACCCGATGATAAGTGTGAAGAATATGGAATAACGACAGGCTTCAGAGACAGACTTGCAGCACATGTTGCAGGACTCAGAAAACCCGGAGTATTCAGCGCTTCCAACGGAAAAATATCCGGACTCGACTATAACCTGTTTTATTTTCAGGAGTTTAACCTTTCAAAGGATGAAACGCTTGCGATACTAAAGTACACTCTCGATCAGAGAATGGCAGGGAACCGTGCCCCTATGCTCATAGGGCTCCACAGCCAGTTTTACACAAATTTCTGGAGTGTTAATACTACCGGAATTCCTGACCCTCTTGACAGACAGGCTGTAGTGGAAGAATTTGTCGATTACGCACTTACTAAATATGAAGACGTAAGAATAGTACCCATGCGAGATGTGGTGACCTGGATGGAAAACCCTGTGCCACTCAATAACACCACCAGTGTTAAGAAACCGTTGGCTTCTGCAACTGTCGCTCCGTCCAGTCTGGAGATAACCCGGGGAACGCTCAGAATGCAATCAACAACCCAACAAACATTAAGGTTGTTTTCTGTAAACGGGGCGCTTGTTTTCTCACAAGTTTCACAGCCGCAAAACGGATTTTGTGTCTGGGACCTCAACAGCGCTGTTCCGGTTGGGACCTACATTGCAAGGGTTGAAAACCAGGCAATACGTCTCCATATCTCCGAATAACAGAACGTCACACACCGTCGACCTGTTCTTTTCCCCACTCGGGAACGGGAACAGGTTTGACTGACAAATTACCAGGTATGTGAGAATTTAAACGAGCATCTTCAATTGGGCTCAAGTACAATATAAGCAATTAAAAAAACTCTGATACAGCTCTTCTTTCTTTCGAACTTCAGCTTGCCAAGTAGTGTACAGGCTTCAAACACCACCCACTTTAAAGAGTTTAGCATGGCTCAGACTATTAAGTAGCAGAACATTGCTCTTTATATAGTCTGATTTACTCTATGTTTGGCGAATCCTATATTATTACTCCGGCAATTATATATGTATAAGAGAGTGTTTGAGTTTCATTACTTTTTTTAAGAGTCCAGCGCTAAGAAGCGCTGTTTCAAAAACAATTGGGGCCTTCAGCCCCAAACCCCGACCTACTTTCTTTCCAAGGCCAAAGAAAGCAGGCAAAGAACGCCTTGGGAGCCCCACACTGGCTCCAATATTCGCGCTTCCGCCGGGGAAGGCCCAAACCTCGAGGACTCGAACAATTGGCCCCGGGAAAGGATTGGCGAAAGCGCTCATTCGCCAGTGATTGGGGCGGATTTGTACCCGATAGTTTTTTTTAGGAGCTTACTGCCGTTCGCCCTGTGAAATAGATAGAGAAAATTTTTATGCAAGTTTAATTGCCGGAGTAATAATTGGTTCTTTTGGAGCAGAATAAGCACACTTAAAAAGGCTGATAGCAATCAATCAGATATTTACGATTAATGATGAGTACATCCTGTTGAATAAACTTATGAAAGCCGCATGCTGGGTGCAAACGGGTGGTCAGGCTGCGCATAGTATTGAAAATATGGAAGTGCGTGTAGACGGGATTATCGAGCTGCGTAAACGCTGCAAAATTCGTGATGGTCAATTGGTTAATTTTGGAAACCAATCAATCAAAGTAGTGCGAAGTGAAGGAGGTGAGGACGGATGACACCGATAGAATATTTTAAAGAATATATTTGCAGTAATTTCCCGGACAGACAGAATCTGTTGATGGAAAATTTTAAAAAATATCATAAATGGCTGGTTCGTCAAAACACCCTAATCAATTTAATCTCCCGAAAAACAGATCCCATGGATATTTGGACACTTCATTTGCTTGATTCCATCCTTCCGGTTCCTCCGCTGTCTATTGAGAACCAACGGGTACTGGATTTTGGAACTGGTGGTGGGATGCCGGGTATACCACTAAAAGTACTGTTTCCAAGTTGTGCAATGACATTTTTAGACTCACGAGCTAAAAAGATCGATGCTGTTAGGGAGGCTGTTGAGTATCTGGAACTTGAAGGTTGTTCTTTTATCGCACAACGTCTGGAAGAAATTTCATCTTCACACTTTAACCAATTCGACACTGTTGTATGCCGATCGGTACGTGTTGAGCCGAGATTTAAAAAACCTCTACTATCTTTGGTCAAAAAGGGTGGCCGAATAATCCTGTATAAAAGTGTCATACTTGATGATGTCGAACAATTTGACTCTCCAACGATTCGTGATGTAAGCCATCCCGCTATAGGGACAAGACGAATTGTAGAGATTGTAAAACGATAGCATCTGGTGACTCTATGGGAGGTGACAGAGGTATTTGTCGTTTGTAACTGTGCTCATGATACCGGGACAGAGCAACCATCAATCATCCAACTCGCGTCATCATCAAAAACCAATACAAACCGATCGCTTACCCGATGTATCAATCAATGTAATACTCAAAGTCGTCAAGGCCGTCAGTACGTTTTATAATCGTTGCTTTTGAAATATTGTCCCGGTAATTCTATAGATAAGGGTAATTTTGTTATCACCCGAAACAACCCGTAAATCAAAATAGCACTCAACTTCATGCGCTCGGGTAAACTTACAAATAGAAAAAGCATTCCCCTGGTTGCAGCTTCCTCTTCGGCGGACCTCATCGGGATCTTCCACCACCCCTTCAATGCGCTCGGGAATTTATACTGAGCGTAGCAGAAGTATCCCGGGGGCACAGTTCGACAGGCTGCTGCAGGCACTAAGGAAAGCGATATTATAGCCCTTTAGAGTGAGGCTTTTTTTTCAATACCAGGCTGAATTGCAAAGTACAGGCATATCCAAACAGCCCCGTGCTAAGGAAAAACCTGTCCACCTTCCGAAGTCGTACGGAGGACAGGTAAGTTACAGCGAGCCTGGTCGAACCGTCCGCAGTGTTGACAGAATAAGAGAGAGGTAAAAAAATGCTGCAGGTTTCATTTGTTATGCTCCAGGTGTCTCAAAGCTTAAATGTAAACGTTTTCGATATTTTCCTTTATATATACCATTGCGAAAAAAGAAGTAACCTGCAGCCTGAGAGCCACAGATCACAGTAATATCTACTCAAAACAGTATAATCTGTTCTTACATGATACATACACCAGCCCATCGGTGCCGATAACAGGAGGTGCGGTGAATTTTGATTCAGGATCATCGGTAATACGGGTTCTGAAGATCTCGTCTCCTCTACCGGTAATAGCTGAAATATGTGAGTCACTCTGCAGTAAAATGTCATTGCCTTTACCAATGGTCATAAGGGGGTTTGAGACGGGATGAATCTGCAGAGCCCAGTCATGTTCCCCATTTTTTATGCAGTAGAGTATGGTATCGGTAACAAAAAACACCGAATTATCTTCACCTATAACAGGTGGTTGGAGGTTTTTTACAGAACCAATCACATTGTATTCCCACAGTTTTTCCTGAGTATGTATGCTGTAGGCCGTAATAACTTCAACCTCCTGCCTGGTTCCGTGCAAAATGAGATTATCGGAAAAATCCAGTGAGGCGCTTATGATAGAGCTGAGGTCGGGGGCAAATTTTCCAACACGCTCTACTTTTTCGATATGAATAGTGTGGACTGTTCTCTTTATGATATAGATCACCTTTTTAGAGTCGGAAGATGCTAAGACGATATTTGTACCTTCAGTTTCCTCCCATACCCACTCCGGAAACCTTTTTTCCGTTAATCTGTAATACATCTGAAAACGCTGGGGCAGACGGGAAGGGCCTCCCATAAACCACTTGGCAAATACGACCCCATCACCAACCGGAAGCAGAAGTAAAGGAATCCAATAACTGCTAACACCAGCATACGGTTGGGGTGTATCGATTTTTGTTCCATCACTATAGCTCCAATAGTCAATTGGCCCTAAAAAGGAGACATACTTGTCACTAAAAAAAACGCAAACATCCCGATTGCGGTTCGCTATCGGATAGTGTGCTGTAATAAACTCACTACCTCTGTACACGTACAGTATTGGGTTAACCTGTACCCCCACAACATCATTGGCAGCATATAATGAAACAGGATCGGATTTGCTGCGTATGCGGTAATCATCAGTATAAGTGTTTTCCCATTTTAAAATACCGTTGGATGCAAGCTTTGCGTTGGCAAAAGAGTTACGTTGATTGTTTGCATAGCGTACAGAGTAGGAGACATTATCATAAGGGTTGTCCATAGTATTGCTCTTTGGGGTAGGTTTATCCTGAGCACAAGCGGCCAGCAGGGTTAGTGCGACAAGAGAGAGGTAAAAAAATGCTGCAGGTTTCATTTGTTATGCTCCAGGTGTCTCAAAGCTTAAATGTAAATGTTTTCGATATTTTCCTTTATATATACCATTTGCGAAAAAAGAAGTAACCTGCAGCCTGAGAGCCACAGATCACAGTAATATCTACTCAAAACAGTACAGTCTCTTGTAACATGATACATACACCAGCCCATCGGTGCCGATAACAGGAGGTGCGGTGAATTTAGATTCAGGATCATCGGTAATACGGGTTCTGAAGATCTCGTCTCCTCTACCGGTAATAGCTGAAATATGTGAGTCACTCTGCAGTAAAATGTCATTGCCTTTACCAATGGTCATAAGGGGGTTTGAGACGGGATGAATCTGCAGAGCCCAGTCATGTTCCCCGTTTTTTATGCAGTAGAGTATGGTATCGGTAACAAAAAACACCGAATTATCTTCACCTATAACAGGTGGTTGGAGGTTTTTTACAGAACCAATCACATTGTATTCCCACAGTTTTTCCTGAGTATGTATGCTGTAGGCCGTAATAACGTCAACCTCCTGCCTGGTTCCGTGCAAAATGAGATTATCGGAAAAATCCAGTGAGGCGCTTATGATAGAGCTGAGGTCGGGGGCAAATTTTCCAATACGCTCAACTTTATATTCTATGTCGACAGTGTGGATTGTACCCTTCACAACATAGATTACCCTTTTGGAGTCGGAAGATGCTAAAATGATATTTACCCCATCATCCTCACCAATTGCCCACTCCGGAAAGACCATCTCTGGCAAGTATTGATACATCATGAAACTCTGAGGTCGACGGGAGGGGCCTCCCATGAACCACTGGGCAAATACAAGGCCATCATCAACCGGGAGCAGAAGCAGGGGAACCCAAAATCTGTTATTAAGACCAGCATGTGGTGGGTGGATATCGAATTGTGTCCCATCACTGTAGCTCCAATACTTAATCGGTCCATAGCTAAAGAATGTATATCTATCACTAAAGAAAGCGCAGACATCCCGGGTATAGTTCACTATCGGATAGTGTGCTGTAATAAACTCACTGCCTCTGTACAAATACAATATCGGGTTAACCTGTACCCCCACAACATCATTGGCAGCGTATAATGAGATTGGCCCGGGTATTTTGCTGCGTATACGATAGTCATCGATATAAGTCCTTTCCCATTTTAAAATACCGTTGGATGCGAGTTTTGCGTTGGCAAAAGAGTTACGTTGATTGTTTGCATAGCGTACAGAGTAGGAGACATTATCATAAGGGTTATGCATCGTATTCCTCTTTGAGACAGGGTTATCCTTATCATAAGGATTGTCTATAGTATTGCTCTTTGGGGTAGATTTATCCTGAGCACAAGCGGCCAGCAGGGTTAGTGCGACAAGAGTGAGGTAAAAAAATGCTGCAGGTTTCATTTGTTATGCTCCAGATGTCTCAAAGCTTAAATGTAATTCGATATTTTCCTTTATATATACCATTTGCGAAAAAAGAAGTAACCTGCAGCCTGCGAGCCACAGATCACAGAATATCTATTCAAAACAGTATAGCCTGTTTCTACATGATACATACACCAACCCATCGGTACCGATAACAGGAGGTGCGGTAAATTCAGATTCAGGATCATCGGTGATACGGGTTCTGAAGATCTCTTCTCCTCTGCCGGTAAATGCCCAAATATGTGAATCGCTCTGCAGTAAAATGTCATTACCCCTGCCAATGGTCATAAGCGGGTTTGAGACGGGGTGAATCTGCAGAGCCCAGTCGTGTTCCCCGTTTTTTATACAGTAGAGTATGGAGTCGGTAACAAAAAAGACCGAATTATCTTCACCGATAACAGGTGGCTGGAGGTTTTTTACAGAACCAATCACAGAGTATTCCCACAGTTTTTCCTGAGTGTGTATGCTGTAGGCCGTAATAACTTCAACCTCCTGCCTGGTTCCGTGCAAAATGAGATTATCGTCAAAATCCAGTGAGGCGCTTATGATAGAGGTGAGATCAGGGGCAAATTTTCCAACACGCTCAACTTTATTTTCTATGTCAACAGTGTGGATTGTACCCTTCACAACATAGATTACCATTTTGGAGTCGGAAGAAGCTAAAATGATATTTACCCCATCATCCTCACCAATTGCCCACTCCGGAAAGACCTCCTCCGGCAAGCTGTGATACATCATGAAACTCTGAGGCCGACGGGAGGGGCCTCCCATGAACCACTGGGCAAATACAAGGCCATCATCAACCGGAAGCAGAAGCAGGGGAACCCAAAATCTGGCAAGCCCAACATCTGGTATTACCCTATCGAATTGTGTCCCATCACTGTAGCTCCAATACTTAATCGGTCCATAGCTAAAGAATGTATATCTATCACTAAAGAAAGCGCAGACATCCCGGGTATAGTTCACTATCGGATAGTGTGCTGTAATAAACTCACTGCCTCTGTACAAATACAATATCGGGTTAACCTGTACCCCCACAACATCATTGGCAGCGTATAATGAAACTGGCCCGGGTATGGTGCTGCGTATACGATAGTCATCGGTATAAGTCCTTTCCCATTTTAAAATACCGTTGGATGCGAGTTTTGCGTTGGCAAAAGAGTTTCGTTGATTGTTTGCATAGCGTACAGAGTAGGAGACATTATCATAAGGGTTATGCATCGTATTCCTCTTTGAGACAGGGTTATCCTTATCATAAGGGTTGTCCATAGTATTGCTCTTTGGGGTAGGTTTATCCTGAGCACAAGCGGCCAGCAGGGTTAGTGCGACAAGAGAGAGGTAAAAAAATGCTGCAGGTTTCATTTGTTATGCTCCAGGTGTCTCAAAGCTTAAATGTAAATGTTTTCGATATTTTCCTTTATATATACCATTGCGAAAAAAGAAGTAACCTGCAGCCTGAGAGCCACAGATCACAGTATATCTATTCAAAACAGTATAGTCTCTTGTAACATGATACATACACCAGCCCATCGGTGCCGATAACAGGAGGTGCGGTGAATTTAGATTCAGGATCATCGGTAATACGGGTTCTGAAGATCTCTTCTCCTCTACCGGTAATAGCTGAAATATGAGAGTCGCTCTGTAGTAAAATGTCATTACCCTTGCCAATGGTCATAAGGGGGTTTGAGACGGGGTGAATCTGCAGAGCCCAGTCATGTTCCCCGTTTTTTATGCAGTAGAGTATGGTATCGGTAACAAAAAACACCGAATTATCTTCACCTATAACAGGTGGTTGGAGGTTTTTTACAGAACCAATCACATTGTATTCCCACAGTTTTTCCTGAGTATGTATGCTGTAGGCGGTTATAACGTCAACCCCCTCCTTAGTTCCGTGTATAATGAGATTATCGTCAAAGTCCAGTGAGGCGCTGATGATAGAGGTGAGGTCGGGGGCAAATTTTCCAACACGCTCTACTTTTTCGATATGAATAGTGTGGACTGTTCTCTTTATGATATAGATCACCTTTTTAGAGTCGGAAGATGCTAAGACGATATTTGTACCTTCAGTTTCCTCCCATACCCACTCCGGAAACCTTTTTTCCGTTAATCTGTAATACATCTGAAAACGCTGGGGCAGACGGGAAGGGCCTCCCATAAACCACTTGGCAAATACGACCCCATCACCAACCGGAAGCAGAAGTAAAGGAATCCAATAACTGCTAACACCAGCATACGGTTGGGGTGTATCGATTTTTGTTCCATCACTATAGCTCCAATAGTCAATTGGCCCTAAAAAGGAGACATACTTGTCACTAAAAAAAACGCAAACATCCCGATTGCGGTTCGCTATCGGATAGTGTGCTGTAATAAACTCACTACCTCTGTACACGTACAGTATTGGGTTAACCTGTACCCCCACAACATCATTGGCAGCATATAATGAAACAGGATCGGATTTGCTGCGTATGCGGTAGTCATCGGTATAAGTGTTTTTCCATTTTAATGTGCCGTTTGATGCGAGTTTCGCATTGGCGAAAGAGTTTCTTTGGTTGTTAGCGTAACGTACTGAGTAGGAGACATTATGTAAAGGATTGTTCATAGTATTCCTCTTTGAAATAGATTTATCCTGAGCACAAGCGATTAAAAGGATTGATATAGCAAGAGAGAGTGTGTATATCTTTTTTGAAGTATTCATTTGCTATGTCTCCTGGATATTAAGTGATGGGGAATTGAGGGAGTTTCTTAGCCACCGCTCAAGAAACCGTAAATCATTAATGATTATATTTGTATTGGCGGTTGGAGCTGCAGCTCCATCATCACCTCCCACCAAATAGCGTACAAGCCATGTAATACTGGTGTTACTTCCCGCCGTTATTGTTGCGCCGTTTCTGGCAACACGGGTATCATGATCCATTCGGATTTTTATGATGGTGTTGGCAAAAGCAGTTATATCAACGGGTATTCGGGTTTCTGACCCTCCCGGTGTTGCAGAAGGGATAATATCAATGACTGGATTTTCAAGAACAACAGGAAAAAAATGGATATAAGTGTTCCGGAAGTGTCGGTTTGATGGGTTTGAATCTACAGCCCAAAATCTGGGTGTTTGTTTCAAGAGTTCTATTCTTTCGTTGAATTCGTCCAGCCAAAGGGATTTGTATGTGAGATATACAACTCTGCCATCAGGTAAAACAATTGGAGGTTTACCAGGGACCCGATCCTCCCACCTTACAGGACTTTGATTCAATATTCGCTGTATTAGATTGGGTGGGAGGTTCTCGAATACCAGTGCGATTTTCAGATATACCACACATATACTGTCCCAGGGTTCTGTCGGAGTATGTCCGGGTATTTCCAATTCGTACGCGGTCTCATCCTGTCCTATTTTATACAACGCTACATCGACTCTGCTGGAATTGGCGCCTCCAGCGACAGTAGGAAGGTTTCTTTGAAAGAATGCTGGTTTGTAGATATCCCGGTAATCATGGGGCGCAGTGCCTGGGAGGAAGAAATTGAGCTCTCTTCCGCTAAAACGGTGGACAATTTTATATTGCCTTCCTCCTAAAAGCTCCCGCAGCTTGTTGCTTTGCATGGAGCACTCATTTAACCAGTTTACAAAAAACCAGTACTGCCTCATTCGTGGAGCGCGGTTTGTGACCATCATTGAATCCTCATCGACCCTGTAGGGCATTCCGAGGTACCACTGTGTGAACGGGCCATCTTCACTGTTTCTGGCATTACGGCTAATATCACCACCGTCGTAAGAATATTCATCATCTTTACCAGTGGCATGCCCGTACTCATGCGCCACGACAAGGCTTATATATCTTTTGCCATCAATATCTCTGGCCTCTCCCCAAGTGTCTCTGTCTTTGTAATCGTCAAAATACATTTCGCTTATTCTGTTCCCCATCCAACCGGTACGGGGATTATTTGAAACGTTAACGACACACTTCTCTCTTCCGCCAGAGAGTGGTTTCTTACTCTCGAAGAAGAATACCGGTATGATTTCATGAGGCGGTGAACTGGGGTCGTTTGGCTCAATAGTGTACCCTTTGTCTTCCCATCGTATCTTGGAATTCATCATCCCCTCTGTTTCAAAAGTCCTGACCTGAGCAGTAGTTACGGGGGGAAGTATGATTGGTTCGTCGGGGTTTGACTCGTCGAGGGTTATCTCGTCGGGGTCAAACTGGAACCGGGCGCTCCAGTACACAAGAAGAAAAGATCGAGGTATAGCCACCCCGTTTCTACTGCTTATACCTGCCTCATGAAAATAGTGAAGCTCAAAATTTCCGGTTCCACGTGCGAAAAACCGCTGATGACCAAAAGGGTTGTTTTGGTCGTCAAGAACCTCTCCAAAATGTTGCTCAGTTGCCCGTTTTGCGGCCACTCGTGCACCCGCAGGAAAACCCGCAGCCAGGGTGGCTCTTCTGTTTCCTATAGTGTAAAAATCATTTGCGAATGCAACGACAAGACCTCTTCCCGGAGGTTTGGCGATATAGTTTCTTGAAAAGGGGATGCGGGAGAAAAACGGTGCTTTACTGTTTTCGGGGGCGTAGAGATCAAGCTTTCCATTGTTTACATAAAACAGCGATACCCGCGAATCCCCATCAAGGGATTTTGGGTTATCTTCATTGTCTTTATCGGTGATTGCATAAGCGCCGTTTTCGTCGGCAAGCACGATATCATCAAGACAAAAGATAATCGGAACAGCAGGAGATGTATCGCTTCTGATAACCTCCTGGAAATCACCTTCTGAATTGCCTCTGCTGCAGTTCCAGTCAAGGCTGTTCCACTCCTGTGGAAGGTCATAATAACATAGCCGCTCGTTTAAAGGTCTTTTCAGCAACTCTTCAGGTGTAATCCGTTCGTTTGTGCCGGCAAAGTCTTCAACGCTCTCCAGTTCAGCATCCGGATCTTTAGTGTAAATATATCTGTTCTCATTGAACCCAAAATGGTAGCCGCTTAGATCCCCCTCTGCAACATCTTCAATTTCAAGCGTGTGCACTCCATACTCATCGTTGTAGTAGCACTCAGAAGTGCTCAGGTTACCACTATTGTAAGCTGAAATGGAAATATTTGTGGGTACCGAGCAGTACTGCTTTTTTATGTTATTGTAATAGATAAAACGGAAGTGGACGGTGCCGCGTGAATTTTTCAAACCTGTTTGGACTTTTTCTATCGGTTTTATCTCAGTGAGTTCACTGTCGTATACAGGGTTTTCTTCCACCGAAACTGGTAAATCCCTGTCGGGGGGATCAATAAGCCGGGGCACCTTTACTTCATCAAAGAAGACTATTTCAACCCTGCGATTTACAGGATCTTCAGGACTTGAACCCTCCACCGGGAAACTACTTGAACAAGAGTAAATGCCTTTTCCGTTATGCCCATAATTGAATGATGGAAGTTGGGTGGTGTCAAGGTGCTTTTCTGCACCTTTTTCTATAAAGGAGCGAACTGTTTTGAACAGTGCTTTCCAGGTCTGCTCCCCGATAATTCCCTCAACACCAATACTTTCACCGAATTTTCTGTTGTACTGTGCCTGAAAAGCTTCTATTGCACCCTTTGTTTTGTCTCCGCTTATGTTGTCTACTGCTCCGGGATCACAGCTCCAGCCATAAACGGAGGCAAGAGTTTTAAGTATCTGCTGGTAATCTTCGACTTTACTTTTGTTCTCTGCAATCGCAAACCATGCATTTTCATCATTGTCCAACAGTGTTTTTACCGCACTGCTGCGCAGCTCTGAAAGTTCATAATTGGCAGCCATATTTCCGACTGAATCGCTGTGGCCAAACAGCACAACCTCTTTTTGCGGAAAGGAGTGGGCGTGGACAAAAGCGGTCACCAGCCCATCTATAAGCTCTCCGGCAAAATCGATACAGGGTATTGCACTGCCGGAGTGAAAGAGCTGTGTCTCCCAGGTAATCGCTTCACAGGTGTAGCTGGTGGGCTGCGGCAGTTGAAGAATGGGGCTGTCAATTACATTCTCCCCTCTGGAGTGCGAAATCGATTTGACTATATACTGACACTCCACGTAAGGCTTTCTTTTCCACTCTTCGTAATGCTCATCATTTATGAACCAGAGGTGTTTGATCTCCATTTTTGCCACGTTGTCTTTGCCGATTTCCCCAGTGACTTCCTGGTTCAGATCCACTTCTTCATCACCATATACCCCAAACAGTTGCCCCTTGATTTTTGTCCGTATGGTTTCTTTGAGATACTCGGCACTCACCAGAAGGTAGCATTTTTCTTTGCAAAGAAAACCTTTTGGTCCCTCCTGCCACAGTGCGGAGATCAGCCGAACCTCTGGATCTGGTTTCTCCTTGGCTGTATCATTTTCACCCTCAATTCCGGTTATGTATTTCGGCTTTTCTTCCGGGGCTTGTGATTTGTCACTGCTTTTGGTATTTTTTTTGGGAGCCTTAAAACCAATACTCCAGTCAAGATCCTTTTGCAAAATGGTCAAAACGTAATCCCTTTTTCAGTTTAGTGAGGATTATTCCTGATGTAAAATAGATGATGGACTGAAGAAAATTAACAAAATTAACTTAATATATTAAACCCTTAGGCGGTAGGTGGGTAGTTTTTTTTGTAACTGATTGGCAAAACTTTGCCGGTCTCTTGCTCTAAGCAGCTACGGGTCTTCCGGACCTGTAAGGGATAATAGTAGTTCTATAACCGGCATTCTCTTCTGTTATTCTATAGTCCAAAGAATTCAATTTACACTTGTCTGAAGTTCTTTATATCTTTGATACTGCCCCAGATCCGTTGCACAAAATAGTGCCAGGTAACCGACCACGCCCATCCATGCTTATGACTGTATCGTTCTCCTTAGTATAATAATGAAGTCCTCGCAGGTAAATTGGGTGTCCTGTTCGGTAATACATAAACTACTCAAAAAGGCTGATACCAAAAAATATCTTCGTAACCCCAAAAACACCCGCACCCAGGGAAAATATTTATCTATTTTGAATTGGAGCAAATCATTGCCTTTTAGTCCTGTTAGTCTAACACATCTTAAGTTCAGAGATTGATAACTCAGGGTATCTACCGTAATCATACCAAAGGGATAATCATGAAAAGAGTACTATTCACTTTCTGGACCTTTATACTGTGCACCGCCCCCAATACTTCTGCGCAGCACTGGCATGACCGGTACCCGGCGGTCCTTTTAGTGAGGCGTCTTGAGCAATATTGAGGACACTGCTTCATCATAGGTCTCATTCACATCCCCACGAAGGTTCAAAATCTCTGCATCTGCATCTGCTATTCCCTCACCGTAAATATTCCTCCCTACCAGATTATCGAGCCCCAATACCTGTAACATGCTTTTCAATTGACCTTTGAAGAGAAATATAGGTAACAGTTACCGCATGCCGACGGGAATCATAATTCTTCACCGCATTTCCCATTACATCAAACAGATTCCGCCCATCACCGGCATCGATATTTTGGGTCTTCAGAACCTGATTATACATATTTTATAATTGATCTTAGTCAAATATTAGGCGGGCATAGTATGGATTTTTCTTTATATACATTTCATATTTAATTTTTGAAATTGATTGTTCTTCTTTTAATACTGGTTTAAAAAATGATTTTAATTCACGTAGTTGTTCATATGTAAAATTAAAAACATCATCTGCTAATTGTAAGTAAAACATATTTTCGGATAGTTTTTTAACAATTCCTGGTGAATATTTAATTACACTACTAACTCCGCCCAGCTTTTCAATATGTTTCTTTGATATTATATTACCCCAATAATACCCTCTTACGAATTCATCAAATTTAGGCGAATGTTCATGATATTTTAAATCTAACATGTTCTCATATGTAGAAGTATTGGGAGATGCCCCTGGCCGTGAAACTTCAAGAGAGATATACCCTGTTATTGCCTTAAACCTTTTAGCTCCTTCAAAAAACATTTCTTGGTACTTTTTTACAATAAAAGCATTAATCAAATCACTATTAATACCAAAGCAAATATCTCTCGCAGTCAGTTTTGGTATGTAATAATATTCTTGATCAAAAGAGTATTCAAAGGTTATTGAAAAACCAGAAACAAAGTTTTTAAACTTATTGACATTTATGACCATTAGACAATGTAATTGACTCTTATTAAGATACCCTACGACGTCTTTCCACTTAGTTAATGTAAACGTATTGTTTATTTCAATTTTCTGATCAACAGTTACTGCAAATAACAGTTTTTTTGTGTTTTCAACATTGTGTTCATCAATTAATTTCATCAGATTATT
>LDWW01000020.1 GCA_001045525.1 Chitinispirillum alkaliphilum
GGAAAAAGCGTAAAAGCGTTTTCGCTTTCCTGTCTTTACCAATCCATAACAGACGGCGGCAACCGGCATCAATCTGGTATACTACGGTAGCATACTTATGACCAGATTTGATGGCAATTTCGTCGACACCTATAGCTTGTACTGCAGAAAGGTCTCTTTTTTCCAAGCCATGGTCAACGACATACTTGATTGATTCAAAAATACTGTCCCATGATACTCCAAAGCGGTCTGCAACTTGTGACCAGCTAATCAACCGTGCCCATTGTGATAAGAAAATTCTGAAAGCATTACATAACGAACTCTTGCCTTTTGCCCATGGTAAGTGCTCCACCACAACTCCGTGAACATTGCAGTTTACCCGACGGGGACGGTATCGGAAAAGTACAGGTATGTTCCACATCGGGACAAACATGAAAAGCCTTTCCGGCAATCGATCATAGCCAGGTGATTTCTTGCAGCATTTGGAGCATGTGGCTCTGCTGTTTTCCCTCGGTTCTATATCAATGATGATTCTGTCTCTGCCAATGGATTGATCAATTTGTACTGACTTGTAAATAAATCCCTTGTAATGCTGAATGCGATTTAGTATTGTTTTTAAGACCATGGTACCTTTCTCCATATTTTGGTTGTGCAAAACTTAAAATACAGAAAAGTACACATGCTCACTTTTTTTTACCCACAAATTATTCTGAATACCCGTTTTTACTTTATCTATAAAATACCGTCAAATAATTTGGGTAATACAAAGTTAACCAAAAGTGTTGAATAGAACTTCGAAATCAAAGATATCACCAGCTCTCAAAGCACTATTTACATACGGCACAGGAGTTGATTTCATGAAAAATTCATATTATCTATTTGCGATTGTTTCTATTGGCTTTCTCTTACCGATTACAGGGTGCTTTATGGGCTATCAGATAAATACTCTGGAGGACTCGGCATCAAAAAGAAAAAGTACTTTTTCATGCAACTAAAGAGAAACAAAATACTCGCAGAATCGCAATAATCTACGAAAGTATGCCAGCAGATACGGTTATTCCTACCCTCAACCGGTGTTGCATCTGGTTTTCGGAAATAATACAGTTACTGATGCGAGTCCTTTTATCGCTCCACTATTTGTATCAAATTATACTCATATGAACTTCAGTCCGAGATATGGAATTTTTAATGTGGCTACCAGCTGGATGAAACCCCAATAACACGATGCTCATCGGGTTGGGCATGAATTCTTTACTGTAACTCTTCATATCCGGGCTGAAATTCAGGATGGTACCATATTTTCCTCATACCGTGGTGGTATTGGCCGTTCTGAAGTGGGGTGGAATATTCAGCTGGAGGATGGGTCTGGAAATTTAGGAGGGGAGGATGCATATGATTCGGGAGTAAGGTTTGATATGTCAGATGGTCAGAATGGCCGCTGGAATGTTGTTTCCACAGGTCAAAGATTCAAAAAATATCGACAGACCGATAATTAAGCATTCCGGTGCAAACCTCACCTGGCAGAGATTGCACTAATAATTTCTTAAACCTAACTGCAGCTACAACTACATTGTTTATATATTCTTTACTGACAAAGTTATCTCGGTTTTATACTTCTTATACAAAGAATCCACTGAGTGATCGAAAAGTTCTTTCACTTTCGCTTTCACCTCTTCAATTGCAACCAAGTCAAAACTCTTACTCACCGTTTTTTTTCCAAAGAGATTCATAAAACCAGGCTTTAAGACTACACTCAGATCCAAGAGACCTTTGTGGTGTTCCATTGGGACAAGCTGATAAGTGGCACTCTTGTTTTTTGGATTGCCAAGAATAAACCAAAAACCTCCCCCCTCTCCCATTTCTTCACTTAAGACCAGCTCTGAGGACCATGGGTAATTGTCAACTATTTGGCATACTTCCTCATGTGAATTTACCACACTTTCATGTTCAACTAAATCTGCGTCATCTTTTCTGCATGTATAAATCACCGTAATCACAAAGCCACCTTTGAAAAGTTTGATACTTTTTTCTTAGTCACCTTATTTTCGACAGATAGTAAATTATACCCTTGACTGAATAGTATCCATTTTTGACTCATAGTAAAAACACAAACTGATATATAACTCTTATCTTCAGTTTTTTCTATTTATATTTATCTGATCAAAATTCTTTTCCATACGGTTCCTTTTATTTCTGTTGTTAATATTTGTTAAAATAAAAAAGGGAGACATAAAAAATATCCCTTTTGCCATACATTTACCAGATTATTTTCAAAAATACCCCGTAACCGTAAGTAACAGGTTTGGAAACATTCCTCCGTACTCACTTGTTTCCTTGTCTCCGACACCGATCTGTGCACCAAGTTCAACAGTGATATTATCGCTCATATCGTAGCCTATAGAGGGCAGAAGCATTACAGAGCCATCCACAAGATTCCCAAGGGCAAATGCAGAGAGGAAATATTTTGTGTTGATATCGTAAGTAAACCCTCCAAAAAGATAGTGCCTGGCAAATCCTGCCATCTCCCCTGATAACAGGTACAAGAGTTCCCTTGCACCGTAATCTTCAGGATCTGTTCTGCCAAGCCCGTTGTAATAGTACTCCAAAATCATGTAAAGGCCATTGATAAAGGTGTAATCGAGTCCAAAATCAGCCTGCAGATACAGTGAGTCAAAATCGGTGTACTCTATTCCTTCATAAAGTGGATTGTTTGCCGCAACTTCTGCCCAAACACCAATCTCACCTATCTGACCAGCCAAATCAGCTCCGGCCATAATTTTTCTCGGTAGCCCCAGAAGAGCCCTGTCAGCATTCATCACCGACATCCCGCTGATTGACATATCAAATCCAGCGGCATTGGTCTTAAGTCTGAAGCCTCCGGAAGAGTATTCGAAATTTCTTCCTGGAGTTGCAACAAGCGAAAGACCGGACAGGACACCAAAGGGAATTTCTGCCCTCAGTGCATTGACACCCGACCTTGGAGCATCAGGGTCGAGAGGATTTTTGCGGTTCCAGATATCTGTGGGGTTAAATGCATACCCGGTTCCCCAGGCTATCATCTGTCGTCCCACAAAAAGGTCAAACCGGTCGAAATACATTTTTACAAGTGCACGGTCAAGCATGGTTCTTTCGGACGGGTAAAAAGAAGAGTATGGAAGAAATCTTATTATGTGCTCTAAATTCAAATCTGACATTAACATCATTAGCTCTTCATTGGCCGCAGCAAGAGTGTCTGTCTCAGCTGTAAGCTCACCGATAGTCTCAATTAACGGAAGCATAAGTTCCTGAAGGGCCCTGTCCATAACAGAACCTTCCCTTATAGTCTCAAAGGGGTCAAGCGGTTTGAATCCTGCGGAAAGAATGATATTTGTTTCAATACCCCCCCTGTCATAATCCCACCTTCCTTCAAGTCTCACCTGCGACAGATCAGAGAAAATCTCTTCATCTGCAAGTGTAAGGGTTGTCCTGTTCTGAAGATATCCTCCGAACTGAAGATCTGAGGCTTGGGTGGTGAGGATTGCTGCGGCAATCAAAATACTCATTGTTTTACAAGTCATGGTTTCCTCCGGGTTGTTCTGCTGCTAAAAATGAGATTTTTGAATTTTGTTTCTTTACCTGTCCTGGTCGACTTCTCGGAATCGAAGGGGCTTCCTCGTCCCGCTCACCCTGCCTGTATTGAAATTACCGATGGGATATTCCGATCTTCTGGTTCCTTTCCCCTTCCGCTCACACTGAGTGAAGGTCCGCCGGAATCGAAGGGTTCCTGCTCTGTTTTTTGAATTAGAATTAGGAACACTTCGATACGGGCAATCGGAATCCCGATGTAAAATCGGGACTCAGTGTGAGCGGAGCAAAACACACTTAACACATCCTTGGCTACCAAAATCCTCCTCCCGCTCACACTGAGTGAAGGTCCGCCGGAATCGAAGGGTTCCTGCTCCTTTTTTTTGAATTAGAATTAGGAACACTTCGATACGGGCAATCGGAATCCCGATGTAAAACAGTGTGAGCGGAGCAAAACACACTAACACATCCTTGGCTGCCAAAATCCTCCTCCCGCTCACACTGAGTGAAGGTCCGCCGGAATCGAAGGGTTCCTGCTCCTTTTTATAAATCATATCAGAAAGGAACACTTCGACTGCCCCGATTCGGAAATCGGGGCGCTCAGTGTGAGCGGAGCCACCTACCTGCTCAAATGCCGCTCAGAAAACATCCCCACATCAAGCTCAATATCATTCTCAATTTTCTCCTTCTCCATAACGGTCCTGCTACCCCTGAGGACATTCTGCATCGTTATCTTCTCAAAACTCCAGTACTCCCCTACCTTTTTTACTCCATCCACAGTAAGTTTCTTCCACAACTCGCCATCTTCATCAAAGTAATGAACCTCTACCGGAATAAATCTTTCCTTATCTATCCAGTTGATAACTTTAGAGTAGGAAATACCCTCTTTCTGAGGTATAGCAACAAGCCTGTAGCAGTCAACTCCGTTTTTTTCCTCTTCTCCATCAAGGGTGATAGTGTAATCCTCTCTCATGTCCTTTGCAGACATATCTTCATAGGAAAAATCGCTGTTATTGATCGACTGGTTTTTCTGGTGACTTGCGATTTTTCTCACACGTGCAGTGCGGGGAGAATAGAACCAAATATCGTCTCCTTCGTTAAGCATAAGTATTTTCATTCCCCTTATGCGCGCTGGTTCAACATACTCCATAAGAGACTTTTCGCCCCTGTTAAACGAGTAGCTAACAAGTTTTGAAACATTCTCCCGTCCATCGGCCTGTATAACCCTCTGAGTCATTTCAGAGCGTGAAGTTTGAGGATTCTGGTTTGCCTCTACTTTGTCCAGTATTTCATCGACAGTTAATGCAAACCCGCTGAGTGAAATCAGTGCAATTATGGCCATGATTTTTATACGCATTCTTTTCTCCTCTGATCAGCTGAAATGTTTTCCGTTTTTGGTTGTGGCGTTTCTTTTTTATTTCCTGAGAATTTTTCGATAACTGTAATTATCGCGGGTAAAACATAAGCACTGCTCACAAAGCATGCCCCAACCCCATAAAAGAGGGTAAGACCAAACATTGCAATCCCCACATGTGATGCAAGCCCCATAGAACCAAAACCGATCATGGTTGTAAGGGATGTCAGAAGAATTGCACGCCCTGTAAACCTGAGAACAACCGGTACCGAACCTTTTCCTTCGATTCTGTATCTGTGAAGCATATGCACCCCGTCATCTATTCCTATACCGATGATAAGCGGAAGCGCGGTAAAATTCATTATGCTTAGTTTCATCCCGCTTGCAGCCATCAATCCCACCATCCACACAGCTCCAACCGCAAGTGGTATAACGGCCAAAAGAGTGAATTTCAAAGATCCAAAATCAATGAACAGAAATAGTATGATCGCAATTGCTCCGATAATCAATGCATCTCTTCCCTTCTCAGCCATAAGATCCATGAGCAGCTGAATAATTGCGGGCATTCCTGTTATGCGCTCAGATATTCCTGAAGTCTGCTCATTGAAGGTATTAAGAGTGTTTTCATCCCAGATATACCCTTTTGGAAACACCGTTATAAGCAGATCATCATTGTTTGGATTAACATATCGTTTACGGATATCTTCCGGAAGATTATCAAGTGTCACGATGCTGGTACCCGCCATGGTTAACAATCTGTCCTTTAAAACTTCCGAAGCTATCATTTGGTATCTTTCTATTTTGCTTAAATCACCAGTATATTCCGGTAGTTTATCTGCAAGGGCCAAGACAAAACTCTCTTCATCCACCCGGCCAACAATCTGGTCACATTTACGGATAATCTTATTGTCTTCACCACTTGACATTACCGACATTTCACCAATTTCCACAATGTTCTGGTGAAGTCTGATGAGTTCCTGCTTAAGTTTTTGCATACCCTGTTCAGTTATAGCAGGAGCTGTGGGGGTGTTAAGAAGATTTTCCCTGAACTCCTCTATTATGACAATATTTTCAATCTGAGTAGACTCTTCGGGGAGAAACTCCGTAATTGCATCAACAGCACCGATTAGTCCGGTACGATTGCCGACCCGCTTAAATTCCTCAACAAGAAACCGACACTCCTCAATATCGCGAGCCTTTACCATTGCATAATCAGGGGACAGTTCAAACTTCTCGATTATGTTATTCTGTGCGACCATGCTTGGAGTTCCTTCTGGCTGCAGTTTCATAAGATCGTATTCCCACTCCATGTTCAACCCGCCAAAGATGGAGAAAACCATCAGTACTGCTGATACAGCGAGCACCCCAATCGCAACGGGCATCTTACCAAGCAGCCTTCCCGAAGTTCCCAAAAACCCAAACTGAAGAGGTTTACACACGTAATCAAAGAATGGTAATCTGAAAAAAGAGAAAACCTTACCCCAAAAACCACTCCACACTGCAACCACAAATCCAAGCTTTGCCCGGTTTAGAACACCGGCAGTAACAGAGTAGCCTTTATGATCCCACACAATGAGAGCCGGAAGCAGAATCATCTGGGCAAGAAGAACAGAGATTATTCCTATACCGGTGGAAACCCCCAATTGTGAATAAGCTTCAAACTGCGTGAACTGCAGACAGAAAAAAACAATTGCAGTGGTCAATGCACCGGTCACTACCCCGGCGCCTACTCTATCGTACATGTAGGAAAGTGATTCACCTACACTTTTTCCATGCTCTCTTCCATCACGAAAACCAGATATAAAGTGAATACCAAAGTCGATTCCAAGCCCGACAAGCACAATACCAAACCCGGCTGACATCACATTGAGATATCCAAATACAAGGGCAAGAATTCCAGTGGTCCATATAATTCCTGCGACAAGAGCTACCACCGTCAAAAGCGGGTATTTCCAGTCGCGGAAAGCACCTATGAGAAGTACCAGAATAAGGCCCAGAGCAATTAGACTTGGCCACCCAAAATCATTTGCCAATGCATTGTTTTCATCTATCTGCACCATCACAAGACCGGTACGGCCGATTTGGATGTCCGGGTAAAGATCCCCCACCACACTGAGTGTATCATCAATTCTGTATCCCAGATACATTATGTCTTCAAAGTCATTAAAACTTATTGACGGCTGAAGCATCATAAGAAGCATACTGTTATCAGAAGAAACCATATACTGTGGTCCGGAAACAAACTCAGAAACAGCCTCAGCAGCAAAAGCTGAATCACCACTTTCAAGAAAAAGCTCCATGCTTTGTAAAAAGCGGTTTATTCCTTCGAGTCCCTGTACAGCCTGTGCCTCACCGTCAAGGGATGTCAGATTGTCGGAGTCTTCGATAAACTCCTGTTCAAAATTGTTGTTTATATTTTCCAGAAGATCGGGCAGGTCAAGTGAACCAAACATGGTCAACATGTTCTCCAGGTCATTAGGCTTCTGGATTATCATGCCATGCTCACTGAAGAAATCATTGTCCAGCTTGTAATCGATACGACGCACAAGATTGAGCGTGTCGTAACTGATTTCAGGAGGAAATTTACCATTCATAAGAGCGATTCTCTGCCCAAAAGACAGTTTCACTCCCTCTGACGGCTTGACCAGATAAACAGATTCCAAACGGGAGGCCAGATCCTCGGCAACCTCATGCATACGGTTTGTGTTTTTATCTTCACTTTCGATGGTTATCATCACCGTCGCATCGGATGAATAATCCTCAATGATCTCAAGGTATTCCTGGATCATAGGAATATCTGCGGGCATCATATCTGCAATCTGGGTCTTAAAACCAAGCCGTGTAGCCGCAGCAATCATTGCAATTGTCAGAAGCAGGCAGCCAACAAGAACCTTACCGCTATGATTTGTCAAAAGCGCCGCAAGTGATTCAAAAAAACGTTCCCTAAGTTTCATTTGTTTCTCCATAAAAAGATGTCAATTACCCAGTTCCAGGTTATTCTCCTCAAGTACCCCGGTACTTTTTGCCATTGCAGCTGCGACCGCCTTGTTCATCAAATGAGGTACTTCTGAAGGAACAAGGATCATCGAACCCTTATTTTTAACTGAATCAAGCAGCAAATTCAGGGAACGCAGGGTCATAGCTTCTTCATTATCCTTATACTTCTCTGCTGCAAGTGCGTATTTCTCTGAAAGTTCAATCTCGGCTGATCCCAGAATAACCCGGGCATTTTTCTCCCGTTCCGCCTGTGCCTCACGACTTATAGCGTCTTCAAGCTCCTGAGGCACCACTATATCCTTTATCTCAACAGATAATGAAGTGATTCCCCATGGATTTGTCTTTGCATCAAGAATTTTCTGCAATTCCTGGCCAATCTCATCACGGTTGGTTAGAAGCTCGGCAAGTGTGGTTTTACCAATGATATCCCTGAGTGCCGTCTTTGCACTCAGAGGAACTGCTGCACCGAAATTTTCAACCTCAAGCTTTGCCTTTGCAGCATCCCATATCATCCAGAAAATGATCGCATCAAAGAAAATCGGAACAGCATCCTTTGTAAGAACCTTCTCTGCAGAAAAATCTGTTACCGTGATCCTGCAATCAACATAACCACAGGGTACATCTGCAAAAGGCACAACGAAAAACAGACCCGGCCCCTTTGTTTTTGTAAACTTCCCGAAACGAAGCAGCGGAACCCTCTCCCACTCAAACGCTATCCGGATACAAAATGCTGCTATAAAAAGCAGAATACTGACAACAACTGTCAGCTCAGAAGGAACGGCAATTAAGTCTTTTACTATGTATAAAACAACAGCCACAACCAAAAGTGCAAGGTTCAAAAAGTAGCGCTGAAGCGCAAACAGACGTTTTTTTACAGCACTGAGCAGCGGGTTAAAATCATTGCTCTCCCTGTATTCTCTTTTATTTCCAAGTCTCATCTTTTTTTGTCCCCTTTCTTAGGTAATGAGCGCTCGTTTACAATTCTTTCAAGTGTGGAAAAAATCTCTTCTGTATGTATCCCCAAAGATGCCACTTCGTCAAGAAAACTGTAGCAAAGTCTTTCCAATCCCTGTTCTTTCTCTTTGGGATCAATTTTCAACCGGTTTTCGGAAACAAAAGTCCCCGTACCCTGCTGGGTGTTTATTACACCCCTTATCTCAAGTTCATTATAGGCTTTTACAATAGTGTTAAGATTAACCTGTAAATCCACCGCGAGCTGACGTACTGTGGGTAATCTTTCCCCGGGCTTAAGCATACCGTTGACCACCGCATAGGTGACCTGATTGACTATTTGCCGGTAATAGGGTACTCCGCTTGAATTGCTGAGTGAAAATGAAAATGCCAAAAAGGTTCTCCTGTGTAGCATTGTTATAGTGAACTATTACAATAATAGTATAGCACACTCACACAGGGTTTGTCAATGGTTTTTTTGACGAGTTTTCAGTTTTTCAAGAAAATTTATGGACAGGTATCAACTGCGGGGAATACAAAAAAAGGGGTTCTGTATAAACCAGAACCCCTCAAAGAAGATTTTCGGGATGGCAGATTATCACCACCAATTAGATCACAAACGGCAGATTGTTGTAGCAACAATAGCTATTCATTTATCAGAATCACAAGAAATACCGAACACCAAGTCCGCCGTTAAGAATTAAATTAAACCGTGGTACAAAAATCAAAACCGGAGCAAGCTCAAAAAACAAATTGAAATGATCAGCACTATGAACCCAGTCAAATCCAACAGGGAAACGAATACCCAAACGATACTGAGAATAATACCTGTCACGATAGCGGTATTGATACTCATTGTTGCTAAAATTAAGCATCATTCCTGACCCGAAATACATAGCTACATTTTCTGTTGTATTGAACACCTCAGAATGATGAAACAGGTAGTCTATGTGAAAATGAATACTTCTCCATGCGGAGAAATACCTCCCATCACAGCGATAAAGCCTGTCACAATATGTTCTGTTATTCCTGTAATACCAATCCTCGTAACACCGGGAGTCCTCGTACCAGCATTCTCCGTAACTTCTGCCCACGATATTCCAGCCCAGAGCAAAATTCAATGCCTGGCTTTGATTTACCCACAATTTTGCATTGAAAGCAATAGGTTCTCCGAGGATTAAACCAAATCCAAATTGATTTTCCTGCGCAATAATACCCGAAGATATCGTTAAAAGTGAAATTGTTGTCATCAATATTTTTCTTAGCATGTCGTCCACCTGTTAAAAACTAAAGTTCTGGTTATCGATAATATACCAAAAAAATCATCTTTTCTCTTAGATATGTTATGTTTGTTCAAAGATTTTCAAGCATTAAAACGGATCTAATCCACAGGCTTGTTGAGCACAAGTGAAACAAGAAAATAAATCAGTACTATCCACGATAGGATAAAATCGCTAAGACGCAGTTGCGGCTACAAAGAGTATTTCATTTTTCTTTTATTGCAGATATTTTGGCCAAACAATATAATGTATTTATTGAATAAAAATAAAATAATTTAACTGCAGAGGCGACACCAGGATGAGTAAAAAAGTCCTTCAAACACTGAGGAAAATGGTGTTACTTGAAAGAAAGATTGGTCTGCTCTACTCATATTTTCAGGACATATTTACTGAAGACAAGGCGTTCTGGCAACAGCTGACCAAAGAGGAGACAGAGCACGCTACTTTAATAGAGACACATATAGAATATATCAACGATTTCAGAGACAAATTCAAGATACTCCTTGAATCATCAGAAGATAATGTCGAAGAGATCATTAACAAAATTACTGTTATCATAAACGACCTTGGGAAGCATGTCAAAACAAGAGAAGATGCCCTTCTTTTAGCCCTTCAAATGGAACAGTCAGCCGGTGAACTGCATTTCCAAAACACAGCCGATTTCCAGGATTATGAAAGTGAAATTCCCATTCCAATTCAGATCTTTCAATCCCTCGCCCAATCCGACAAGGATCATGCAATAAAAATATCGAAATACTTGGAATCAATCAGGTAAATTGGGATTCATTTAATTAGGAGAACAAACCAAAATCAGGCATTACAACTCACAGCCCGTTCAGGAATGTGTCTTCAGAAAATACTCACACCTTTAATCATGCACATCTAAACGGTCCCTGCAATAAATTAATCCCAAAGCCATTTTTCACCCATTGAACTTTCTATTTTGGCATACAATTTGCACAAAAAGGGAAGAAAACAAACAGATGAATTATCATGGGTCAGGATAGGAAAAGATGAGTAATGAAATCATAAACGAAGAGATTCTTCAGGTCATTGAGACCATTGTGATGCTGTTTCTTGTAATTTTGGCAGGATATTTTCTGCGAAGAATAAAACTTTTCGATAAACATTCAACAGAAAGACTCAGTCGTTTTGTTGTTGATATTGCACTTCCAGCACTGATTTTTACCACTTTGCTCGAAAGCATTGCACCTCAGACTGTTCTTGCAAGCTGGTATCTGCCGATTATCGGTATTGCCATTCTTCTTCTGGGTATTGGAGTGGGTTATCTGCTATCTCCTTTTATGGGGATGAAAAAGCAACCGGGTCGGGGTTCGGCAGCCTTTTCGATTGGAACACCGAACTGGCTTTTTATCCCTCTGCCTATTGCAACGGCGCTTTATGGAGTTGAGGGCGAGAGGATCGTACTTTTGGTCAATGTGGGAGCACTTCTTGTTTTCTGGACTGTTGGAGTATGGGTTGTTAAGGGCGGAAAACCAGATTTTTCATCAGTTAAGCAACTGGCTAAAAATCCTGGTCTGCTTGCTACAATTTTTGGCATTATAGCCGCCTTATTATTTCCCTGGGCACGGGAGCTTCATCAATTTGAGCTGGCAGAGACAAATATTTTACTCGCAGCCTTAAGTCTGATCATTGCTGCAGTAAGATTCATAGGGGATGTGACAATACCACTCTCAATGATTGTAACAGGGTCGATGCTTGCGGTCACCGGACCTGCTGTTGCATTCAAGGGAAAAGTGCTTGGAGTATCATTTTTGCGACTCATTGCGCTTCCCCTGATTACAGTTCTCATTTTTTATCTTCTTCAACTTTTTGGAATAGAAGTGGAGGGAATGCTTAGTCTGACCATAATTATCATTTCGGCAATGCCTGTAGCAGTAACCTGCTCCATTGTTGCTGAAAAATATAACGGTGATGAGATTTTGGTATCGAGTTCAATATTCACTACCACACTGATCAGTGTAGTGACTGTTCCGGTTATCGTTTACCTGATAGATCTGTTGGGTATATGAGAACAAATGTTTTTGGGGAGTCAATGCTTTAGATCTGGCTATTAACTCCCTTTTAATTAAAGATCTGAAGCTTTCAAGGTAGATTTTTCTTTGTAGTGCTCTTAGTTTACTTTCTTTTAACCAGTTTAAAAAAGGTACTGTCCTCACCACTTTTTTTCTCCACCTGGTAGAGAAAGGCCAGATGATTCTCTTCAAACTTATCAAACCAGTCTTCCCAGGGGATTTTTTCAAATGTCTCTTCACCAGCACCTCCTGGAAAATCTATTCTCAAAAGCCCGGGATCGCCCCCATTACCAGTCCCCCTGACTCTGACCGGTTTGCCATTATGTTCCTCAACCCATCGTTGGATTTCATGATGATCTGTTGTGATTCGTGATTTAGCTTTAGCCATGATTTGCTCCTCGATTGTTGACCTTAACCCCACTTAAGACCAAATTGCAACGTTTGTGCCAAAAGAGAGCATTTCATTCTAAAACATCGGTACGAACTTTTCACCTATCACCCGAAGTAGAAAAGCTGCTTGGGGATAAGTTTGAATGGTAAAAGTTCTGCAGCAATCTTACCATTGCAACCACCACCTCTAAGCACCAGAGCTAAGAGGATACCAAAAACCCACATATCCTTCCAGACTGCTCTGTTGACTGCTTAATTCGTTTTTAACCATATTGTGATAAACTGTGACAAAAAGTAGATTCATATGCTGGTGAAAAATATCCGACCCAAAACAAAGCTATATACTTCAAAATCAAACGAGGGACAACCTTATGGCTGAACACTCCGTAGAACAGATAGTTACAGATCTTACCATTAAAAGCAGAGAAGCCTCCAGGTTACTTCAAAATGAACCTGTGGAGAAGATTAATCGCGCGCTAATTACCATGGCAAAGCTGGTTTCGGATCAGAAAAACTGGCTTAAGGATGAGAACAGCAAAGATCTGAAAGCAGGAGCTGAAAAAGGGCTCTCAAGTGCAATGCTTGACCGCCTTACACTTTCAGACAAAACACTGGATTCTATAATAAAAAGTTTACATGAGGTAGCCGGGCTTAGTACTTCTGTTGGAAAAACAAGTGATGAAAGAGTGCGCCCCAACGGACTTAAAATCTACAAAACAAGAGTTCCTATCGGAGTTATTGGTATAATCTATGAATCACGCCCCAATGTGACAGTTGATGCTGCTGCAATTTGCCTTAAATCTATGAATGCAGTTATCCTCCGGGGCGGCTCAGAGGCATTCCATTCAAACACTGCACTGGCTGCGCTTTTCTCCAAAGCTCTTGAGCAGGAAGGACTACCTTCATCTGCAGTGCAACTGGTCCCCACCATTGACCGAAGCGCCATAGAGTTTCTCCTGCACAGAGAGGAGGAGATTGATCTGATTATCCCCCGCGGCGGTGAAGGACTCATAAGGATGGTTGTAGAAAAAAGCCGCATACCTGTTATCAAACACTATAAGGGTATCTGTCATGTATACATTTCAGAACATGCGGATATGGAAAAAGCGGTAAACATTGCGGTTAATGCAAAAGTCCACCGACCAGGCGTATGTAATGCGATGGAAACACTTCTCCTTGACAGCAGCTTAGAAACAGAAAACCGCAGAAAGATTCTTTTTGCACTCAGAGAAAAAAATGTGACGATTATAGGTGATGAGGAAGCTCAGTTACTCGATCCATCTATACAAAAGGCAACAGATCAGGACTGGAGTGAAGAATACCTTGATCTTCGCCTTGCAGTAAAAACTGTCAATGGATTGGATGATGCAATTCAGCACATAAACAAGTACGGCTCCCATCATACAGATTCAATTGTTACAGAATCAAAGGAGGAAGCTAAGAAGTTCCTCAAACTGGTAGACTCTTCCTCTGTTATTCATAACGCAAGTACACGGTTTGCAGATGGTGGAGAGTATGGAATGGGATGCGAGATCGGGATCTCTACAGATAAACTCCACTCCCGTGGTCCAATGGGTATAGAGGATCTTACTACCTACAAATGGGTGGTTGAAGGTGATGGACAGGTGAGATAATTAATTCTAACAGGAATGCCTTTTTGACCGAAGACACGTCACTGTAACAATTTACAGTGACGTTTTTTTACCGCTTTCAAACGATATATTGCGCATCCGGGTGATGGATAAAGATTCCAATGGTCGAGTGTTCAGGATCCATCTGAAAACCTGAAGTCAACTGGATTCCAAGTCTCTCCCCTACACCGGCGATCTCAAAGAGCGTTTTCTGCTCCTCAAGCCCGGGCATACCAGTATATCCAAAGCTGTACCTTCTTCCCTGGTTACGAGGTATTTCAAATGCTCTGCGGATTTCAGTTGTGATTTTTTCGGCAAGAAGTTCAACAATATAATTTCCTATTCCATTCAGATAAAACCCATCACTGTACTTGTTCTCATCCTTAAAAAGCTCACTTATCCGCTTACCTAATTTAAAACCCACAGTAACAGCCTGAACCGCAATCACATCACCAAGAGGACGGATGTAATCAGTTATGGCACGGCCACTTTTCTTTCCTCTTGGGAATTTGAACGAGGCAAGCTCTGAATGAAAATCGCCGGGATCGAGAAGTATCATCTCTTCTTTGTCAGCAAATACGGGAAAGAAACCATAAAATCCCCGCGGATCAAGCAACTCATCATTTATTATTTCTGTTCGGAGACGATCATATACAGGACCAAACTCTTCGATCTCTGCACTTTTGTATGAGGTTTGTGAAAGTTTCCCCCCTCCCCACCATGCTTTAAAGAGTTTGCTTTTGTCAATATCACCAAGAAGCTGTTCACTATCCCAGATCAGCACCTCCCCGGTTCCATAGAACGGTGGTTCAAGGTATTCGCTTTCATGTGAAATTTCCGGAGCTTGTACAATCACCTCCGCAGCTGACAGTTTTGCTTCCCTATCTTCACTTTTAATTTTTTCGTTTTTTATGCTCTCAAGAATTTTTCCCGCTTCAAAAGCATCACGAGCGTAGTAAACCCCTCCCGGATATTTCTCCCCATTTTCAAGGGTTGATATGCGATTGGCAAAGTCTCTATTTACTGCTGCACCTCCGATAATTACCGGTATCCTGATCCCCTCGCGGTGAAATACCTTTACGCATTGAGCCATTTCCCTTGAGGTCGTAACCAGAAGTGCTGATAATCCTACAGCATCCGGATTTTTCTCCCGCACAGAACTGACAATTTCGTCAACTGATACCTGTTTGCCCAGATCAAATATCTCATAGCCCTGGTTGGAAAGAATAGATCCCACGAGGTTTTTTCCTATATCATGAACATCACCATAGACAGTTGCAAGAATCATTTTTCCCTTTACCGACGAATCTCCGCCCTTGAGATGGGGTTCCAGTATTGCAACAGCCTCTTTCATAACTTCCGCAGCCTGAAGCACAAAAGGTAAAATCATCTCTCCCTTTGCCATCTTCTCTCCAACCTCGCTCATTGCAGGAAGAAGTATTTTATTAAGAATATCTTTGGCCTGTTTATTGTAAAGAGTCTCTTCGATTATTTCCTTTAATCCCCTTCGGTCTCTCTCGATAACTGCACGCCTCAGATTATCTTCGGGGCTGAGCGTTTTTTGCATGTTGGCCACATTAATGCTGGTGGTATCTTTTCTCTTGCTTTCAAAATAGTTGACAAAATCATTCAAAGCATCAGGGTTACTGTTAAAAAGCAACTCCTCTCCAAGTTTCTTTTCCTCAGAGTTGTAACTGCTGATATCATCGATGTGGTGAGGGTTAAAAATTGCCGCATCCAGCCCGGCTTCAACAGCATGGCTGAGCATAAGATTATTTAACACTCGTCTTGCAGCGGGTCTTAATCCAAATGATACATTACTTACACCCATGACAGTTCGTACACCCGGAAGTGTTTTCTTTATCCCCCTTAACGCCTCCAGACTCTCGATTGCAGCCCCAGCAGAAGCCTCATCCCCGGTCGCAAGAGTAAAAACAAGCGGGTCTATGTAGACAAAATGTTCTGGTAATCCATATTCCTTACAGGCAAGATCCCTGATTCTTTTTGCGAGTTCTATTTTTCTCTGTGCAGTTGAAGCCATCCCCTCATCATCAATTGTCAATGCAACCACGGGACAACCAAATTCAGCCGCAAGAGCAAGCACTTCTTTTGCCTTTTTTTCTTTATATTCAAGATTGATTGAATTCAACAAAACGGATCCTGGGTTTTGTCTTAAAACAGCCCTCATCACATCCGGTTCTGTAGTGTCAACACAAAAAGGAATGTTGATTCTGTCTTTAAGACAATCAACCAAAGCAAGCATCGATTCAGATTCATTGTCAAGTTCGTTTGCAGCCATACAGATATCAATAAGAGTACTTCCCCGCTCTGCCTGTTGCGATGCTATCTGGCAAAGTTCATCATAGTCCTTTTTAATTGCAAATTCTCTGGTCTTCTTTGATCCCTGCGTATTGAGCCGTTCGCCTATTATCAATGGCCTTTTTACGGTTTCAAGATCAAGCCCTGAAATACCAGTCGAAAGATAACAGACCCTTTGGGGAACGTTACGCTTAAACACCCTTTCACCACTTAAGTTTTCTGAAAGACTGCGGATATGTTCAGGTGTTGTCCCGCAGCATCCGCCCACAACACTTACCCCCCATTGGGAAACCATGGGAGCAAGTTTTTGAGCAAATGTCAAAGGATCCATAGTGTAAACTGCTTCTCCATCCACGTTGCACGGCAATCCTGCATTTGGAAGCACAGATACCGGTAATGGAGAAAGTTCAAGGAGTTTTTTTACAATGGGAGCCATTTCATCTGGCCCGGTACTACAGTTTAATCCTATTACATCAACACCAAGAGCAGACACCGCGCCCAAAAAAGATTTCACATCGCTTCCAAGCAACATGTGTCCCGCAGAATCCATTGTAACCTGTACCTGTAAAGGTACGCGGAGTGCTTTTTTTCTGAGCATGCGCTTTATCCCAAATACCGCAGCCCTGACTTCAAGTAAATCCTGCGAGGTTTCGATAAGAAGAATATCTGCACCACCATCCACAAGTGCACTTGCCTGCTCTTCAAATATATCCCCAAGCTCATCAAATGTGATATTTGAAAGTTCACTGTCCGAAGATGAAGGAAGATAACCGGTAGGACCAATTGAACCACACACAAACTGTTGCTCACTGATTTTGCTTTCTTGTACACACTTTTTGGCTAAACTTGCGGCCTCTTTGTTAATCTCATACACTTTATCCTCAAGACCAAACTCTTTCAATTTAGGCCTGCTGCCTCCGAATGTATTTGTTTCAATTACATTCGCACCGGCATCAAGATAGCTTCTGTGTATACTTTGTAAAATGTCAGGGCGACTAAGGTTAAGATATTCATTACACCCTTTATGATCAGCAAAGTCTTTATCAGCAGGTCCCATTTTCTGAATTTCAGTACCAGTGGCACCATCAAAAATCATAGGAACTCTGTTTTTGATAAATTCCAGATAAGATGAACTCATTCTTCTATACCCAGGGATTAAGTGTATATTGCCTCTGATTTATTGAAGGCAGGGAAAAAAGTAGGTTGAAAATTCACCGATTTACGTTTTAAAATACATTCTGACACTCTTTTTGGCATAGTTTCAGGAAAACACAACAGTCCGATTACGGTATCTGATGATTCTGTGCTCAAGATAATCAGCTACAGCATTGAACAGGGCATGCTTCTCAAGACTCTTTCCCTTTATCCTCATAGCCTCCTCATTATCTCTGTGAGAGACACGTTCAACAAGCTGTTCTATTATTGGTCCCTCATCAAGCTCTTCGGTTACAAAATGCGCTGTGGCACCGATGAGTTTAACGCCCCTCTCATAGGCTTGACGGTAGGGGTTGGCTCCTTTGAAGGATGGTAGGAAACTGTGGTGAATGTTAATAACATCTCCATCATATGAGGAAAGAAAATCCGCTGATAAAATCTGCATGTAACGGGCGAGTACAAGAAGATCGGTCTTACCGCTTACGATTTCGAGGATTTTCTTTTCCTGTGTATGTTTGTTTTCCCTGTTAATTGGAATATGATAGAAATCAATACCGAAATGGTTTACCAGATCACCAACCTGTGCATGGTTACTTATTACAAATGGTATATTAACCCGAAGATCACCACTTTTCCATCTGTATAACAGTTCGTATAAGCAATGATCCTGTTTGGAAACAAAAATACCCATATTTTGCACATGATCACTGTAAAATATTTGGCACTGCGCCTCAATTTGGGTGCATAATTTTCCACACTTTTCCTGAAAATCTTCGCAGTCAATAGCCTGCCCTTCAAAACAAAACTCTACGCGCATAAAAAAAACACCACCCTGAGGATCAGTGGTGTGCTGATCGGACTGAATAATGTTTGCACCGTTTTCAAATAGAAATTCGGAAATCTTTGCCACTATTCCCTTTTTATCGGGACACTGCACAAGAAGAACTGCTGCTTCCATTTGCTAATTACCCTTTTCAGTTTGTCTCTTTTCGGATCTGTCAAAACCCCACAAAAATATTTCTGTCAATAACAAAAAGATGATTATAAACCATAGCCCATAGTTCAGCAACCAATTTTGCCTGTTAAGAAACTGATCAAAGAATGCATCCGTTTCAAAATAAAACAAGGCATCTCCTGTTACATTGCCCGGAAATCGGTAGTTAACAGAAAACTCATCTACAGGATAATGTACTGCCATGCTTTTGTGCATTTCACCATCCGGAACCACTTTGTAGATACCGGGTTGATCTATTGCTACAACCGGCTGATTCTCCCATCGGGATATAAGCAACTCATCAGCGCTGAAAATCTCCGCCCCCGATTGCTCTCCAAAGAAAGGATTACGCCTTGGGACACCGGCATACCACACCTCATCCCGGTTAATCTGATCAGAGGACAATGCAAATTTAGATATCCTGTCCAGCATTGGGATGTAAAAACCGGTCTGAAAAAAATTGTTTGATCTGCTCAATCCAATAGGTGTAGAGCTTAACACCCACCTTCTGCCGCTTTCACTTGTAAAAAAAGTAAAAACAGGTGATGCATTACCTGACGATAAAAGGGGGCTTCCGCCAAGATTTACAAATTTTCTGTTTATAACCGTATTTCTGGAAATTTTTTCAGGAAAACCGCTCCATAACTGACTCACATTTTCTGATAGTACAGGGTGTGTACCATCCTGATGTTCAGTATCCTTAAGGTCTGATATGTAAGGGGCGATTTTTTCTACAACATCGCTCCCCATTACCGCAATATCCTGCTCTGGATCAAGAGCGAGCACGATAGACTTTTCAGGAAAAGAACGTCCGGAGAGAAGCATATCAACAGGACGGCATCTTTGAGAGAGTGAATTGATCACGATTAGATCTGAATTTTCTATATCCTGAAATGTAATGTTTCCCGCAGAGCGCATTGTCACAGGATACCACTCGTGTTCACCCAACGAACGGAATGCAGAGCTTATCACCCTGTTTCTGTTCTCATCACCAACAATCAAAACACTGCGATTCTTTAACTTTGAAACGGTAAAGAAATCCCGGTTATCGTAAGGTAAGGGATCTTCACTCAACAGCTCTACAAATCCATCCCTGAAGTTAAGGTCGGAAGGGATTTCAATCGTATATTCAGCAGAATCACCACTGTTTACAGAAACAATCATTTCACCTGCCCGCATATTATCTATTACTACCACAGCCTGAGCTTCTTCAAGATCTTTACCATCCGCAAACAGCTTGAAGGTAACCGCGCCCGAAGACCCTTCAGCTCCCGTAACTCTTACAGAATAATTGAAAGGATTCTGCGGTGCAACAGATACACAGATAACATTTCTGTTCTCAAGATGTTTTTCTGCCAGAGATTCAAATTCTTTCATTGTGAGTTCCTGAAAATCACTCACCAAAACCAAAACAGAGTGATGGTCCTTTTCCACTTCGCTGAAAGCGTGTATAACTTCGTCAATGCCGGAAGATCCGTAGCGTCCCTTAAAATCATTTTGACCGAAAAATCTTGTGTAAATAAACTCCCCGCTCATATCATCATAATGAAAGTGACGGGCAGCCTGCGGTACCACCCTTAACAATGAGTCGGTAAAAACAATACCTCTCTGCCCAACAGAAAAGCCCTCATCCCTGTATTCCATGCTCATAGAGGGATCAATCCAGGTGTACATTGTCAGGGAGGGATTATGAAGAATTTGCAGCGGATTGCTACGATCATGCACCCCGGTAAAAAGAAGAATAATTGCTATCACACCCAAGGTTCTGGTCACAACAAGCAAAATCTTTCTCAGTTTTTTCAGTCTCGATGTGCTCACAGCAGTGCTGTCAAAGAATCGCAGGGTTGAAAACTCTATAAAGCTCAACCTTCTTTTCCTAAAAAAGTGAATTGCCAGCAAAACCGCCAAAAAGGAAAGGGCCCAAAGATAAAGAGGCTGAAACAATCCAATATTGCTCAATACAGACATCTGCGCTTCTCCATTACCCTCAGCAGTGCCTTTTGGAAAGGCTCTGAAGTAGAGACAAACTCCATATCGACCCGCATCTCCCGGGCCGCCTCTGTGATCTGTGAAAAATGGGAAGATATTCCCTGTCTGAAAAAACGTGCTGCAACTGCAGGGTCAAGCGTAATCTCACGCCCTGTTTCCATATCTTTTATTCTCCGGACAGAATCACTCTTAAACTCCTTCTCCATAGGATCAGTTACACAAATGACAATAGTGTCCTGGCCTTTGAATCTCAGGTGTTTGAGCCCCCTTATTATCTCTGATGAATCATCAAGAAGGTCTGAAATGATTATGCACATTCCTCTTTTTTTAAGAGAAACAGCGAGCTGATCAATTGCTCTGCCACATCTGGTGGTTGCCCCGGAATTGAAAGATTCAAGGTTGGAGAGGATGTTTTTGAGTTGAATGTTGGTAGAACCGGGAGGGAGATAGGTGCTTATATTTTCATCGAACGCGGCAATACCAACAGCGTCCTTTTGACGAATAAAAATCCAGGCAATACAGGCAGCAAGAGTTTTCGCATACTCAAACTTTTTAATCCTTGAAGAATGAAATCCCATTGAACCACTTTTATCAATTAGGATATGTGCGCGGAGATTCGTTTCATCTTCAAAAAGCCTCACAACAGCCTTTTCCGTTCTGGCGAATTTTCTCCAATCGATTTTTTTTGCCGGTTCACCGGTTAAATAGGGTCGGTACTCCAAAAACTCAGACGAAAAGCCATGGAAAGGGCTTTTGTGAAGACCTGCTATCATGCCCTCCACGATTAATTTTGCTCTAAGCGAAAGATTGCGAATGGAACCTATCTCCTCTGGTCCGGGTATACCGCTCATATCTCCTTACCCTTCAGAACAAATGATGCTCAATGTCACGCATTATTTTCTTTGTACCTGTTTTTATAATACTTTCTGCCTGCTCTTCACGCTTATGCTGTTTTATATATTCTGAAATCCTCTCCTTTAATCTATCCATATCCTCTTTGCTGAAAGCAGAAACAAACATTGCCTCTGGATAGGCAAGGCTAAGCTTTTTTCGTGTGAAGGGATCCTGAACCAGATCAAATTTATTGAAAACCAGAATTTTTGGAATTTTCTCTGCCTTAAGTTCTTCCAGTACTTTTTCTACAGTTGCCAGTTGCTGATCAAAAAATTCGCTCGAAGCATCAAGCACAACCAACAACAACTGTGCCTCTGAAACAACCCTTAAGGTACTCCTGAATGAAGCCACCAGATGGTGGGGTAATTTCCTTAAAAATCCCACAGTATCAGAAATCACTATAGACCCAGCCCCGGGAATATATGTTCTTCTTGTGGAAGTGTCCAAAGTGGCAAAGAGCTTGTTTTCAACCAAAACATCGGATCCACTAAGTGCATTGAGAACCGAAGACTTCCCCACATTGGTATACCCAACCAGTGACGCCTTAAACACTTTACTTCTACCCTTTCCCTGCACTTCCCTGTTTCTCTCTATTTTTTGAAGTCTCTGCTTAAGGTCACGGATTTTTTTCTGCACAAGTCTCCGGTCAACTTCGAGCTGCTTTTCCCCTGGCCCTCTTGTACCTATACCTCCCACCTGCTGGGAAAAGTGAGTCCAGGCATGCGTGAGTCTTGGGTAAAGGGTGCGCATCTGAGCAAGCTCAACCTGCACCTTCGCTTCAACCGTCCTTGCATGGAGTGCGAAAATGTCGAGTATGACCTGGCCCCGATCCAGAACTTTAGCATTTATAAGTTTTTCCACATTGCGTACCTGCCCGGGAGAAAGGTGCGCATCAACAACAAGTGTTTTGGCTCCCTTTTGCCGCATGAGGGCACGCAATTCTACCAATTTCCCTTCACCAAGGTAAGTGGATGCTTCAGGCCGAAGTCTCTTCTGAACCACCACATCAGCCACTTCCGCACCTGCGGTGGTACAAAGCATCACCATTTCCTCTATATCCTCTTCAAACAACTTGGGATTTTCATCCTTTATCAGAAGACCGGCTATAATAACTTTTTCATGTATATGTTTATTTTCTATCATACACTTAATACGATTTCCAACTGTTAATAGTAAACAGTGTATCAGGTTTATTCATACCCCGTCCCCGGCACAGCAACTACTGAAAATCCTTGCCATCTACGTGAAGCCTGATGCCCTTGGCCCTTTGAAAAGGTGTTAGGGTCAGAATTTCTGCACCATCATCTGTTACGGCTATCGTATGCTCAAACTGCGCTGACAGTGAGCCGTCTTTGGTTCTTACTGTCCATTTGTCTTTTTTGTCTGTTACGACCTGATATCCACCAAGATTTACCATCGGCTCTATTGTGAATGTCATTCCTGGTTCCATTACTATATGTTCACAATAAGGTTCTAAATGATGGTAAACAGTATAGTCCTCGTGGAAATTCAGCCCTATACCATGACCGGTGTATTGTTTTACCACAGAACATCCCTGTGATTTGACAAATGGCTCTATAGCCTCAGCTATAGCCCTGAGAGAAGCTCCCGGCCTGACGGCATCAATACCTAAGAGCAAAGCTCTGGCAGTGACATCCACCAGATGAGCAGCATCTTCTGATACTTCACCAATGAAAAAGGTTTCCGAACTGTCGCCATAATAACCATTTACAATTGTAGTAAGGTCAACATTGACAATATCTCCATCACGAAGGATCTCTTCGGGACTGGGGATACCGTGACATACTACATTGTTGCGCGAGGTGCATACTGATTTGGGATAACCCCTGTATCCCAGACAGGCTGGGGTGTGCCCATGGCTGAGAGTGAAATCGTGTGCAAGACGGTTTATCTCCTCTGTACTGACACCCTCCTTTACATGGGGCCTTATGTAGTCCATAAGCACACCATTGAATTCACCGGCTTTTCTCATTCCCCCGATCTGTTCACTGTTCTTTACAAATCTTTTTTTTGCAGGAGCAGGAGATGACTTACCTTTTGCCCTGTCCTGATCACTGAACAAGTGACATTTCTTGTATTTTTTCCCACTGCCACACCAGCATAAATCATTTCTCTCTATCATAATTTAATCGTTATAATGCCTTTCAGCTGAAAAGTAATCGATAAACTGAGGTAACGGAACTGAATATATAATTTCAACATCGAGTTATAAAGCATTTCGGGTAAAGTACGATGTTATTATACATAAAAGAGCGAAGTGCTTTACATATCAGCTATAGCGAACATGCTCCAGGAGATGATTGTGGATTTTTTCATTTGATGCCACTATACCAGTGGAATCGAGAGTGAAATCCCCGCCATTTCTGTCGTGAGCCCTGCCACCAGCCTCCTGTAAAATCAGGGATGCAGCCGCAAAGTCCCAGGGAGAGAGCATATATTCGAAGTACCCGTCAAACCTTCCGCACGAAAGCCAGCAAAGGTCTATTGCCGCACTTCCGGTTCTTCTGATACCTCTGATGTTGTTTCTGAACAGACGCCGCACAGAGTCCAGCGTCTTCTCCATGAGTTCTCCCCTGTCATAGTAGAAACCGGTTGTAACGATTGCCTCCTGAAGAGAATCACAATCGGTGACATGGATAGCAGAGCCATTGAGAAATGCCCCTGCCCCCTTTTGTGCCCAAAAAAGCTCATCCCGTTCCGGATCGTAAACAGCCCCGCACTTTACCTCTCCCATTTCCGCATAAGCAATGGATACACAGTATATGGGGATACCGTGGGCGAAATTATTGGTTCCGTCGAGAGGATCTATAAGCCATAAACTGGGGGCCTTTAATGCCCCCCGGCTTTCATCCTCTTCGCCGTAAAAAAGCGATTCAGGATAGTCTTTATGAAGCAGGCTGACAATCTGCTGCTCTGATTTGATATCCGCCTCAGTAACCAGATTGTTGAGCGCTTTTTGAGTTACTTCAGCTCTGCCTTTCATTTCCCTGATCAGTTTACCTGCCTGCAGAGCTGCGGACTTTGCACTTTCAAGCTGTCTGTCTGTAGTAATCAGATCTTCTCCCTGTTTTCTCTGGATTTCAACTCTTTTTGGTGGAATTTATCAGACCACCAGCCAGTACAAGCTCCTTCTCACGTTCCGTAAGATCCACTTTCAGCTTAAACACCGCTCCGTCGGATTCTCGCCTGAGCTCCAGGTCCTCACCGCTTTCTATTTTTTTGCGGATATCAGACACCAAAAGCACATCCCCCTGCTGAAGCGATTCATAATTTTCCCTGCTTTCAAAAAGAGCAGGAACTATGCCGAAATTGATAAGATTTGCGCGATGAATCCTTTCCATAGAACACGCTATCACCATTTTAACCCCAAGATACATGGGACAAATCGCTGCATGCTCACGTGAAGAACCCTGGCCATAAGAATCACCTGCCACGATTACATTGTGGGTCCCCTTCTCTTTGTTCTGCAGGGCTCTGGATGAGAATTCGGGTGCTTCCCGCTCAAAAACAAACTCTGCATACTTTGGGATATTGGAACGATATTTCAGACGATTCCCGGCAGGCATTATATGATCGGTGGTAATCTTGTCCCCGACTTTAACAGTAACCTCTCCGCTTATCTCCCCGGGCAGAGAAACATTTGACGGTGGCTCCCCGATATTTGGTCCGCGAAACACTTCTACAGAGTCGGGGTTCTTTGATGGCGGCAGAATCATGCTGTCATCGATAATGAACTGTGCGGGCATACTGATCTCTGGATACTGTTCATTTTTGAAATACTCCGAAGGGTCACACAACTCCCCGCTAAGCGCCGCAGCCACCGCCGCTTCAGGAGAACCAAGATACACCTGAGCGCTGTTGGTTCCGCTTCGGCCGAAAAAGTTGCGGTTAGATGTTCTGAAAGAAACCGCATCGGTGCCAGGTGCAACTGAATTTCCAATACAGAATCCACACGCACTTTCAAGTATTCTGGCTCCCGAAGAGATAATATGTGCCAGTGCACCATTGGCACTTACCATCTCAAGAACCTGCCGTGAGCCGCATGCAACACCGAGAGTAACATTGGGCGCAACTTTTTTGTCCTTAAGCATGTTTGCCACAAGCATAATATCCCGGTAAGAAGCATTGGTACAGGAGCCAACCAACACCTGATCGACCTTTGTCCCTTTCAGCTCACCTAGTTTTTTGATATTTCCGGGAGAATGGGGACATGCAGCACGGGGTTCAAGAGTGGAGAGATCAATTTTTATAACCCTGTCATATTCAGCGTCTTTATCAGCGTAAAGTTCTCTGTACCCCTCTTCTCTGCCCTGAGCAGCCATGAAAGCCAGAGTCTTGTTGTCGGAGGGAAATACTGAAGTGGTTACACCCAGCTCTGCTCCCATATTGGTGATTGTGGATCTTTCCGGTACGCTTAAAGTCTCAACTCCACTTCCGCCATATTCGACAACTGTACCTACATTGCCTTTGGTGGAGAGAATCTCAAGCAGTGCAAGGATAACATCTTTTGCGGTGACCCATGGTCTTAACTTCCCTTCCAGTTCCACCTTGATCACTTTGGGGTAAGTCAGGAAGAACGGCCCGCCACCCATCGCAACAGCAACATCCAGTCCGCCGGCACCAATTGCAAGCATTCCTATGCCCCCGCCTGTGGGTGTGTGAGAATCACTTCCAAGCAAAGTTTTACCCGGGATACCAAATCTTTCGAGATGAACCTGGTGACAGATTCCATTACCCGGCTTGGAGAAAAGGATCCCATATTTTGATGCTACAGTCTGAAGGTATTTATGGTCATCACTGTTTTCAAAACCTTCCTGAATTGTATTATGATCTACATAAGAAACTGACACTTCGGTTTTTACCTTTTTAAAACCCATCGCTTCAAACTGAAGATAAGCCATAGTTCCGGTGGCATCCTGTGTGAGAGTCTGGTCTATTTTGATACCTGCTTCCTCTCCGGTTTTACCCGTTCCGCTTACCAAATGCTCATCAAGAATCTTCTGCACGATGTTTTTACCCATATAAACCTTACCTTTTTGAATGAAACTGATATGGAAGTGGAAAATAGAAGATTAATACGATTTGAACAACAATTTATCGCACCGAGACTAAATATTTACCATCCTCAACTGGTTAAAAACTCCTATCACCTATTTTGAGACTCCGTCTGAACGTATTATATTATATTGGATGACCTTAGCAGCACTTAATTCCCGGAGAAAAATATGGATCCAGAAAAAAAGGACAAATATGTCCAGGAAAACATCAAAGCCGAAGAAGCTATTGCTTCCGGTAACTTAGCAGATGCAGCCGCAATCCTGATCTCTCTGGTTGAAAAAGATCCGGAAAACTGGCGGGCTTTCAACAGTATGGGGATTATTGCATGGTTACAGAAATCATGGCAGGATGCCTACACTATGTTTCTCCGCTCCGTTAATCTCAATCCTTTTTACACCGATGCACTTATAAATCTGTTTGATGCTGCTCTTAAACTAAAAAAGGTTGATCAGGTCACTCCCTTTTTACAAAATGCTGCCCAGGCCAGTAACGCTTCCAAAGAAGTCAAAATTATCCTGGAGAGCATATTGGAACATAAAGAGGATATCTATTACACTCCCAGAGGATTATCCATTGGGATCTATTATCCTCTTGTGGAAGAAGGCAGCCAACTGCTCGATGAGGGAAATCTAAACAGTGCACTCGACAAATTTATCAAATCTCTTGAAACCGACGGACCAAATCCGGGAGCATACTGTGGCCTTGGCATAGTATCCTACTACCAGAAACGTTATGAAGACGCCTACACCTTTTTTAAAGAATCAATAAGGCTCAACCCCTTTGACCATGACACATTCCTTAACCTGTTGGATGCAGCTATAGCGGCTGGTTTGGAGCTTGAAGCTTACGAGCTTTTCAACCTCTATAAAAAGGAATATCCGTCACTTGATCCCCTCAGCGGAGAGTTTGAAAAACTGGCTCCCAAAAAAAGTTAAAAAAATTGTTAAGTGCTGCTCTTCTTGTGCCGATACAATTAATGAAAATACCCAAAAGCTCAATGCACCTCCCTTGTGTGCGAAAGTCTGCTTAATCTTCCCCAAATTTTACAGCAGACCAAACGAGTAAAAATGGGTTTATTGTTCATATGAAAACGGGTGCTCCATGCACCCGTTTTTTTTTGATCAAAAGATCACCTTTTCTTTTACACCCAATCCTGCACTGAGTATTTTTCCCTTCAAAAAGGTTTTCTTTGATTAAAAAGCGGTGAAAACCATCATCCCCCTTCTTCTGATTACAGAAAAAATTCAGTATGCAAAAAATCTTTCATCCGGTTCTGATTTTATATCTGCTGCTCTTTTCCTCCACACCCGTGTTGTCCAAAACCCGTCCTTTCGAAACCAGTCCTCCACAACGGGTGTCAAACGTACGATCAGGCATAGATGTTAGGGAATTTGAAAACCGGATGCGCCCCTTTTTCGATCAGCGCATAAGAGCTGCCGGGGAAGAGAGAAAAAATGTTGCAGAAATCCCTGAAGAGTCTGATTTTCTTCTGATTGCACAAATATGGGACGAGCTCTCTCCTCAATTCAGGGCTCTCTATGAAAGCGCCGCAACCATCCCCCAAGATTTCAAACGACACATCTCCCCGATGGGCCGGTTTGAAATTTTCTACACAACTTCAGGATTCGACAGCATCTCCATTACAGATACAATGAGTTATCTTAGCGGAGAAAACTGGCGTCAGCCAGTTAACACACCAAATGGTGTACCGGATTATGTGGATGAAGTAGCCTTTGCACTGGACAGTTCATGGTCCATGATGGTGGATAGATTTGGATTCCCGCCACCCATCCCCATAAAGCCCGACTCACACCCTTCAGACAGGTATAAAGTAGTCATAAGAAAACTTCCCTCCCGCTTCTATGGACTTACGTACGTACATGGAAGGGACCCGGAATCAGCAAACCGGGGGTTCAGAAGCTTCATAGAAATAAACAGCGATTGGTCAGATCCCATATGGTCTGGACCTGGCTATGATCAGCACCCGGGGGATGCGGTGAGAATAACCAGTGCACATGAACTATTCCATGCAATACAGTACGCAATGACCTGGGATATAGATTCCCTCGATGGCAGGTTTATGGACAATTTTCCAATCTCCTGGACTGAAGGTACTGCTGTGCTTATGGAGGATCTTGCATTCCCTAATGTTAAAGACTACCTGCAATACGTTAATGATTTCTTTTTAAACCCGAGTATCCCATTTCTCGATGCCAGCTTTTTTGGCAACATTATGTACTCAAATACTCTTCTGACAAAATTTCTGACAGAAAAAGTAGACACTTCAGACAATCTTGATTTTATAAGAAGTATTTACATGAACAATTTCAATGAAAAGATATCATTTCATCAGAATCTAAGCTCTGTTGCGCACGACTTCAACCGCAACTGGGCCTGCATTCTCAATGATTTTCACACCCAGAGCTACTTTACAGGTCAACGATCTGACCCTTCACTTTTTATAAGTGACGCCGAGCTGATGAACTCCTGGAATACCGGACCGGCGGATGCTGCCTTTACCACCAAAACTGCAAACCCCTACGCAATGCAGCACTTCCGATTCCAGCCCCGGGCATATCACAACGATACCCTCGTTGTAACAGTCAGAGGTGAATCTGGCGAGTATAGCTCTTCCTTAAACCCTCCTACCTGGGCCGCAAGGGCTATACTTCTAAAAGAAAACACCCACGAAATAGTCACAATACCAATGAATGAAAGTGCCAGCGGTGACATCATTATAGCAGACTGGCTAAGCCATCAGGACATTCTCATAATCGCTACAAACGCTGATACTGCAGCACAGAAGGATGTAGCGGTTTACTTCCAGGCTGATACAGTGTCCTATCAGGAAGGGGAAACTGATTACTTTGCCGCACATTTCCCAAACAGATCCCAGGCCTCTGTTTTTATTGAAGCACTCAGGCCACTTCGGGGCAAACTCAGCCTCTCATCAGAACAAAGCGATTCACTGCTACAACGCTCTGACCAAAGCTTCACTTCCATTTCAGGTGTTTACGACCTGACGTTTCCGCCCATTTGGGATGAGAAGGCTGAAATTGAATTGTCATTAGCTGTATACAATCACATTTTCAGCAACCACAGGGTTTCATCTGATCTGGCAAACCTTTACTTTTGGGATGACCTCAGTGAAACCTGGGAACAAGTGGAAGCCAAAGTATCAGGCACTCCGGAGTCAAAAGTATGGAGCTCAAAAATCCTCCGCCCGGGATATTACTCAGTGATGGCTCCAATACCGACCGATATAGAAACAGATAAGCAAATTGTTGTATTTCCAAACAAGGCACGGGTTTCCGGAGATAGCCCGATAAGGATACAGGGAGAGGGTATTTACCAGATAAAGATTTTCAGTATTGACGGCTCTCTCATTGTCAACTATGTAAACGAATCAACCAGTGGCCACGGTACAATCGCCAGATTATCTGAAGAGGGCTTCGCGTGGCATATTCAAAACAGTTCCGGATCGGAGATTATCCCTGGGATTTACTATATGATAATCAAAAGAAGAAAAAACTTCAACTCAGCTTCAGAACGATTTCAGAGAAAAATCATTATTCTCCCTTAAACTAACATAGTGATTCCAGTTGCAGACTTAGTCTCTCCTGCATGCAGACACTATTACCAGCGCCTGTATTCCTTCACCACGTCCACAGGCTGTAAGACCTTCACCAGTTGTAGCTGTGAGGCCCACATGCTCTGCAGGAAGGGATAAAAGCTGAGAAAGTGATTTTTTAATTTTGGCCATATGCTTTGACAAATGCGGCCTTGAGGCTTCAACTGATATCGACACATGAAGCAGGCGATAGTTGTGGGCTGTTTCAATTGCTTTGTGAAGATAGATTTTGCTGTCGGTTATGCCTCTCTCAAGACACAGCTCATCACTCACTGCGCCCAATACATTCACACCACTGATTCCCGATATTGCATTTGTCAGGGCATGAAGTATCACATCCGCATCACTGTTACCATCAAGACCGGGACAACCTTCAATTTCAACTCCACCAAGCACCAGCGGTTTGGTTGTTTCCTCTGCTTCAAACCTATGGGAATCCTGCCCTATTGCACTGATATACATTTACATCTCCCCTGTTTTTGCACAAATTGATCGTATGAATATAATTCCCCTGTCATCAGGCTTCTTTGCGTAACTTATAAACCAGATCCGCACGCGCCATCGAGAGGAAATCCTGAAATTCAGATTCCTTATAGTCGGGATATGACCATGAGAAGTGCCTGAAAACCCCCCTTCTGTAGTGAAGAGTAACTTCCCCGTAGATGCCGCGTCCAAGATAGAGCCGGTGAAAGAAATCCTTGGTGGATGCCAGTACCAGCTTATCTCTGGCCAGATATCCGGGATCAAGATTGATAGTCCTTTTACCTTCTAAAGCCCATTTTTTTTCCAGTTCGTTGGTAAAATTCTTTATCTCAGGGAGCTGCTCCCGTTTGAAGGGAAAGGGATACACTGCGTAGTATTTTAACAGGTCCTCACCCATTTCGTCACTGTAATAATCTGACCAGGAGAAAGGCACCGGGCCATATAGCCGATCCGGCTCCCCATACTCAGTACAAAGCAGGTCCCGGATAGATTCAAAGCTCCTGTGTTTACAATACGTAACCGCAATAAAAAACTTTACCGCGAGTGGATCTTTCTCAACGCCCATATATTCTCTCGCCTTAGAAATTATTTGTCAAATAAATTAAAACATATGCATCAATTTAGTTCTTGTTTTGGGCAAAGCAATCAGTGCTGCACTCACAAGAGAATAAAATATAAGTTATTACAATTCGAAATTCCTTTTCAGCCCTGCATTTAATGCATTTCAACATGTATCTCAGGGGTAAATGGAGCACAAGGTTTCCCTTGACTGAGCCACTGGTTTGGTTGTACTTTATTATTCCTCAGACTTGCTTCGAGCAGGGGGTTAAATTGGACTCTCAAACATTTCTAAATGAGGTAGAAGTAGAACAGGAGCCTCTCTTTGTCTAAGAAATTTCACTTTATAGGCGGAATTCACCCAGACCATAACAAATCTCAGAGTGAAGCACTTGCGGTCGAGCATTTTCCAGCTCCGGAGCGCATAACCGTTCCCCTTTCGCAACACATCGGTGCTCCTGCCAAACCAGTGGTTAAAAGGGGGGATAAAGTAGTTATAGGACAGTTGCTTGGGGAAAGCAGCGGGTTTGTTTCCTCTCCTGTTCATTCTCCGGTTTCCGGAACAGTTCTTTCTGTTGGACCCTTTCCACACCCTTTGGGAAAACAGAGCATAGCGATTGAAATTCAAAACGACAATAACGATGAATATGCCGTTTTCCCTCCGTTTGAAAAACCCTGGCGTGAAGCTGCACCCGGGGAGCTTGTTCAAAAAATCGCCTCCTGTGGCATAGTTGGAATGGGTGGAGCCAGTTTCCCTACTCATGTAAAACTCTCCCCTCCCAGCAACAAACCTATCGACACACTCATAATCAACGGTGCAGAGTGTGAACCATTCCTTACAGCAGATCACCGTGTAATGCTTGAATGCACGGATAATCTTCTCGAAGGAATTCTCATACTGAGAAAGATTCTTGGTGCTGAAAAGTGTGTCATAGGAATCGAGGAAAATAAGCAGGATGCTATAAATATCATAAATGAAAAGATATCAGAACACAAATTCAGGATCACGGTGGCTGTTCTTAAGGCAAAATATCCTCAGGGTGGTGAAAAACAGCTTATCCAGGCTATTACTTCACGCCAGGTGCCCTCAGGAGGCCTTCCCATGGATGTTGGTTGCGTGGTAGACAATGTTAATACCGCACTTGCAGTAAGGGAAGCAATAATTTCAGGCATGCCCCTCTTTCAGCGAGTTATGACAATCACAGGACCAACAGTTAAAAACCCCAAAAACCTTCTTGTCCGGTTAGGTACACCCATGAGAGACATTCTCCAGGCCTGCGATGTTGATTTCACCAGAACAAAAAAGGTGATCATGGGGGGACCGATGATGGGGCTTGCTCAGTCAGACCTCAATGCACCGGTGATCAAATCCACTTCCGGACTTCTCTGCTATGATAAGAGTTACCCCGGGGTACGGCAACACCCATGCATCAATTGTGGAAAGTGCGTAAATGTATGCCCGATTCGACTTATTCCGTCACGCATCGCAAAGTTTGTGGAACACGATCATATGGATGATGCGGTTGAGTGGAACCTTATGGACTGCATGGAGTGTGGATCATGTACCTACGTGTGCCCATCAAAAATCAATCTGGTCAATTTCATAAAACTGGGCAAATATAGAGTTCAAGCCGAACGTACAGCCGCTAAGAAAAAGTAAGATTTAGATACAGAGGAAAAAAACATTTCTATGCCGACACTACCCGATACAGAATCAAAAAAATCAAAAGCACAGGGCCCCACCGGTGCCACTCAGGAAAGTACAGAGCTGCTTCACATCTCCTCTTCTCCTCACATAAGAGATACACAGACAGTTCCATCCATGATGAAATGGGTCATAATTGCTCTTATTCCGGCATTTGTTTCATCCCTTGTATTTTTCAGCTGGCGGGCAGTAATTATTACGGTTGTCAGTGTTCTTGCTGCAGTGGGAACGGAATGGGCCATAAATAAATATTTTAAACGTCCCGAAACAATCACAGACTTCAGTGCCGCTCTTACAGGGCTTCTTCTTGCATTTAACCTCCCGTCATCTATACCATGGTGGATGCCTGTAGTGGGATCAGTGTTCGCTATAGCTGTTGCGAAGCTGGCATTTGGAGGATTGGGATCCAATTTCATAAATCCGGCACTGGCAGGCAGGGCATTCCTTATTGCAAACTACCCTGCAGCTATGACAAATTTTGCCCCACCAAATTTTGGAACTCTAAGCGGTGGGCTTGATGCGATATCCGCAGCAACACCCCTTGGGGTAATTAAAGATTCTCTTGCCAACGGTACATTTGACCCTTCAATGTACGGTGAAACCATAAGTGCACTTTTTTTGGGTAATGTGGGTGGAAGTCTGGGAGAAACATCCGCTCTTGCACTGCTTATCGGCGGTTTCATACTGGTCTGGAAAAAAATTATTGATTTTAGAATACCCCTGTTCTACATCGGAACCGTTTTTCTTCTCTTTTGGATAAGCAACGGCAGCGGTTATTCACATTTCTCTTCTCAGGCGATGGTCTTACCGCTGATACACGTTCTTGGAGGAGGGCTGATGCTTGGCGCCATTTTTATGGCTACAGACATGGTCACTTCACCAATTACCTCAAAGGGGCGAATTATTTTCGCCGTAGGATGCGGATTTTTAACTTTTATAATCAGAAAATTTGGCGGCTATCCTGAAGGTGTAACCTATTCGATTCTTCTTATGAACCTGACAGTACCGCTTATAGACAGATACACCAGACCAACAATTTACGGTGAGGTAAAAAAAGGTGATTGATATTTTAAAGCTCGCAATTGCCCTTATGGTAATTTCTCTTGCAGCAGGGCTGGCAATCGGTGTAACCAATTCCAGAACAAAGGATAAAATTGCAGAGCAGAATGAACTCAGACTTCAAAGTTCTCTGGAGATGGTTTTCGGAAACAGTGTTGAAATAAAAGAAGAGCAGGGTGATGACGATCTCCCCGATCTATACTGGTCCGCTCACTCTGAAGATGGTCTGCAGGGATATGCCTTCGAAGTTGCAAGCAGAGGCTATGCCGGGGAAATCCGCTATATCGTTGGAGTTGATGCAACCGGAACCATCACAGGCATCACAATCCTTGAGCAAAGTGAAACTCCTGGCTTGGGGTCAAGGATCGAAGAAGCGGCATCTGAAGATTATATCTGGACCTTTCTTTTCAGTTCTTCCGAAAAATCAAAACCATGGTTTACCCAACAGTTCGAAGGGTTGTCACTAACCAAACCTATAGGCATCGAAAGCTCTGCGGGTGAGTGGCATACTCTTGATTCTGAAAAACGCAACAAACTGAACGAACAAAACAAAATAACTGCTATAACTGGTTCCACCATCTCAACCCGGGCAGTAATAAACGGTCTGGAGCAAGATGTGGCACCTTATATTAAAGCACTGAAAGGAACAAACTAACCTATGTTCACAGGAGAAATCAAAAGGGGGGTAGTTACAGAAAACCCGATACTGATACTGGCGCTGGGATTGTGTCCGGCACTGGCAGTCAGCACTTCTGTGCAAAACGGTGTTGGGATGGGGCTTGCTGCCACATTTGTACTGATATGCTCCAATGTGATTGTTTCTATTATTAAGGGATGGATTCCGGAAAAGGTACGCATACCCTGCTACATTGTAATCATTGCTACATTTGTCTCCATACTTCAGCTTATTCTCCAGGCCAATTTTCCGGCACTGAACCGACAGTTGGGAATTTTTATTCCTCTTATTGTGGTAAACTGTATGATACTTGGCAGAGCTGAAGCATTTGCCTCGAAAAGCAATCCGTTCCGCTCACTTCTGGATGGTCTGGTTATGGGGCTTGGGTTTACCTTTGCGCTTTTGATTCTTAGCGCCATTCGAGAACTTCTGGGAAGCAATAAACTTGCAGGCCTTCTTGTAATACCCAGATTTGAACCAATGACCGCTTTCATCCTTGCTCCGGGAGGCTTTTTTGCCATAGCACTGGTTATGGGGTTGATTAACCATTTCAGGTTAAAGAAAGAAGGGGTAAGCCCATGACGAGTTTCATGAGTATCATTCAGATATCAATTGCTGCTGTTTTCATTCAAAACTTTGTCCTTGCACGATTTCTTGGACTATGCCCCTTCTTCGGAGTTTCAAAAAAACTCTCCAGCGCCACAGGTATGGGCATGGCTGTCGTGTTTGTAATGACTGTAGCTTCTATGTTTACCTGGATCATAAACCGTTATATCCTTATAGGACTGGAACTCACCTATCTTAGGACGATAGTTTTTATTCTCGTCATAGCCTCACTTGTTCAGCTGCTTGAGATGGCACTTCAGAAGTTCTCCCCTGCACTTTATGAGGCGTTGGGGATTTTTCTTCCACTGATCACCACAAACTGTGCGATTCTCGGTGTTGCCATATTGAATACAGGTATAAACGAATTTACGGGTGAAAACTACACTTTCATCGAAAGCATCATAAATGGCATAGCTTCAGGAGTAGGGTTCACTCTCGCACTGGTATTAATGGCCGGACTCAGGGAAAAACTTGAACTGGCAAACGTACCCAAAGCCCTTGAAGGTCTTCCCATCTCCTTTATAACCGGTGGGCTGATGGCACTTGCATTCCTGGGCTTTTCAGGACTCTCATTTTTTGCATCGGTTGGAGGATAAACGTGGAGATTTTTCTGCCAGTAATGATAGTGGGATTGATAGGGCTTCTGTTTGGGGTGGGGCTTGGAATTGCATCCAAAAAGCTTCATGTGTTCGTTGATCCCAAAATCGCCAAAATACAGGATGCACTCCCCAATGCTAACTGCGGAGCGTGCGCATATCCCGGATGCAGTGCTTTTGCAAAAGCCGTAGCACAGGGAAAGGCAGATCCTACTGGCTGTATACCGGGGGGTGCCAAAACTGCACATGAAATTTCCGACATTCTTGGCGTAGCCGCTCAAGACGCGCTGGAACCCATGATGGCTGTAGTCCACTGTAAGGGTGGAAAAGCTGAAGCACTTGAAAGAGCTAAGTATGACGGCATAGAAGATTGTCACTCTGCAACTCTTGTTGGAAATGGACCAAAAGTTTGCGCTCAGGGTTGTTTTGGTCTTGGAAGTTGCAGTAGAGCTTGTCCATTCGATGCAATAGAGATGAATGAAAACGGTTTAGCAGTCGTTGACCCAGAGAAGTGCACAGGGTGCGGAAAATGTGTTCCCGCCTGCCCAAGGGGAATTATCTCCATGATTCCAAAAGTACATAAGATTTTTTTGGCCTGCTCCAATACCGACCGGGGGGGGAAAGTAAAGAAATATTGCTCTGTTGGATGTACCGCATGTACGCTTTGTGTCAAAGCAACTCCTTCCGGAGCTATAGCTATGAATAACAATTTGCCCGTACTTGATTACACTCAGGATGAAAATTTTATACCAGCGGTACACAAATGTCCCTCAAACTGTTTTGTTGACCTGGTTAAGGCCAGACCAAAGGTAAATATTGGAACAAGCTGTGACGGGTGCGGAGAGTGTGTCAAAGCATGCCCCGTTCCAGGCGCGATAGTTGGAGAGCCAGGTCAGAGGCATATCATAGATAAAAACAAATGTATAGGCTGTGGGATCTGTTTGAATAAATGCCATGCACGCGCTATTTCCCTTTGGGGAGGGCTTGGATACAATCACCACACAAAAATTGGCAAAAAACAGCGAAACACCTCTGAATAACCCATCGGCGTGCATCATAGAGTGCACGCATTCCAATACCCCTTTCAGATATCACTTCTCATTTAATCTCACTTAACTTCATGATTTACTCAACATAGAGCCACTCAGCATAAACGGTTTTGTCAAAAGAAGTTCTGAAGTCATTGTATTATAACAAGCTACCCCGACCACAATTTATTGGGGTGTTTTTTTCTTGACACACCACCCATAGTTGTTTATACTATAATAAGAACAGTTGTGGAGGCACTGTCATAAACCCCCTAACAGGAGAGAACGCTATGCAGTTTCTCAAGACTTCTTGTTCACAATGTCCCCACCATGATGAGTGTTCACAGAAGACCCGCATGTATGTCAATTATTGCGGTTCCAACAGAAAAGGGGTTGAGGCTCAAATAAAAAGTGCTGAAACAGAGTGCAGAAACCGCAAACGCTTTTTGTTTCGCAAGGAATATCCGTTCCCACCCCTGCCAGGATATCTTACCGGCAGTTTGAAGCCAACAGTCAGTTCCTGAGATCTTCTTGCTGTTATGACTGGTGCATGATATAATTTTATAATCTATGTATTTAATCTGATATCATGCACCTTTTAGAACAGTTGGAATATTTCTTTTTATGAGCATTTCTCGTTTTTATAAAATCGGTCTGCTGTTTTCTGCTACTGCCGGGCTTGTTCTCACCGGTTGCGCCACCCAAAATCGTTCGGATCAAAAACTCGCCCCAATATGTACCACCATAAATGAAATAGTGATAATCGAACCGGATACTGATTCATCACACGTCTATGAAGAACAGCTTGAAAGAGAAAACATTGACCACCTTCTTGATGAGGCTCTCAAAGCAGGTCAGGAGGAGAACTTTTCCAAAGCTGACACAATCTTAAGAAATGCAGTTAAACTGGTTGAGACAAGCAGAGAATATGCAGAGCTTAGCTGGTTTCCGGTTGAGAACTATTTAAACAGAATTGTTGAGATATATTCCAACTATATGCCTGAGGATTATGTTATTCCTGATGAGATCTCTGCACTTGTCTTTCAGCAACGGCTCCTTGATGCGCTCGGTACTCTTGAGGTTAAACCCGAAGACAGCGTTCTGCTTTATCGACTATCCAGAGAAAGAAACAACTATGATATACCTGTGGTATGGAATGACAGAGTCCAGCACTCACTTCTCTTCTTTATGAGAAGCCGAAGAGGTATATTCGACCGATGGCTCCACAGAGCAGGATACTACCTTCCGGTCAAAAAGCAGATGTTTGCAGATGCCGGACTTCCTCAGGATCTTGCCTATCTTCCTATTCTGGAAAGTGGATACAATCCGCATGCCTACTCAAGAGCTCACGCCTCAGGCATATGGCAGTTTATTCCCTCTACCGGGCGGGCTTACGGATTACGCCAGAATTACTGGATTGATGAAAGAAGAGACCCGCTTAAGAGTGCTGACGCAGCAATCAGGTATCTTTCAAAGCTTTATAACGACTTTGGAGACTGGTACCTTGCTCTTGCTGCATACAACTGTGGTGAAGGCAGATTAGGGCGAACGATAAGAAGAGATGGTACAAATGACTACTGGGAACTGTCACTGCCCAGAGAAACTATGAATTATGTGCCATTGTATCTGGCTTCGATGATTATTGCAAAAAACCCCGATATCTTTGATTTCTCCTTTTCAGAGGATTTCAGATTTAACCTTGATACCGTTTATGTGCATGACTGTATACAGCTCTCAACCATAGCCAATGGGTTGGATATATCATTAGACACACTGAGGCGTATAAACCCCCATCTGCTTCAATTCAGCACACCTCCCGATCTGAGCGACGTTCTTCTCTATCTGCCTAACGGATATGGAAACAAATTCAGAGAATTTTATGCAAATCTTCCTGAAGAGGAACGGGTCAGATGGTACCGCTACAGAGTACGCAGAGGTGACAATCTTATACAGATCGCCAGGAATTTCGGCGTTACTGTTGAAGGAATCCGAGCAGTAAACAACATTCGGGGCAATACTATCATTGCAGGAAACCATCTCTACATACCGCTTCCGTTGAATGTAAAAACACCTAATCAGAAAACCAGCAGATCTGGTTCTGCTCCCTCTTCCCAACCCAGGGGTCAAAGGGTAACCTACACAGTAAGACAAGGTGATGTTGTGGGCAGAATAGCGCGGCAGTTTAATGTGACAGTGGAAGAGATATGTCGCTGGAATAATCTTTCAAGACCGGAAGACCTCAGGGCTGGTCAGGTAATTTCTATCTACAGACAAGAATCCCGGGCAACAACACAGAACAGGCCCCAAAATGGTAATCTGGGCCAATACACCGTTAAAAGCGGAGATTCTCCCTATTCCATAGCTAAAGAACTTGGTATTAGTGTAAATCAGTTGCTAAGGGCTAATAATTTCAGTTCGGGGAACCCAAGAATTTTCCCCGGGGATGTGCTTTTTTATCCTCTGCATTCACAAACCTCTGAGCAGAGCAGCCCGGAAAACACCCCTTCAACGGAGAGTCCAAATCAACGGGTAATCGAATACCGCGTTGTTCAGGGAGACAGTTTAAGCCGCATAGCGCAGCTATTCTCGGTATCTATCAAAACTATAAAGGAATTGAACGGCCTCACTGAAAGCTCTATTCTCAGGGTCGGTGATAGGATAAAGATCCCGAAAAATGGTAACAACTCCTGATACAGATCGCAACTTTCGTAATCTGAAAATAACCGGAACTGTCTGGTTACAACACAAAAAGTAACACTGGAAAAGAGATATGAAATTTCAAAAAGCCGTAATTATTGCAGTGATTCTGTTACCGGTACTTGCCGGAGTTGTTCTTTCGATAAGCAGCAGAACAGGTTCGGGGGGCAGGTTTATTCAAACAGGATCATTCCAGAAACTCGCTGTGATCAGGGTAAACGGAGTAATTACAGAATCAGAGAATATTGTACATAACCTCAGATCTTACCGCCAGAACAGAAATATTGCCGGAGTTTTGCTCAGACTTGAATCCCAGGGAGGCGGAGTAGCTCCTTCGCAGGAAATCTATAATGAAATTCTTTCCTACAGGGATGAGAATAAGCCCCTTGTAATAAGCATGGGAAACCTCGCAGCATCAGGCGCATACTATCTTGCATCTCCTGCAGAGCGGATTTTTGCTCTCCCGGGCACGATAACGGGTTCAATCGGAGTCACATTCAGCACTCCAATGATAAGAGAGCTCAGCGAAAAGATCGGAATAGAATTTCGCACCTATAAGGCTGGTAACTTAAAGGATATCGGCAGTCCCCACAGGGAGATAACTGATCTTGAGGAGAGTATCATACAAAGCCTTCTTGATGATACCCATGATCAGTTTATTGAAGATATTGCCCGGGCACGGGGGCTTGAGAGGGACAGTATTGAGCTGATTGCCGATGGCAGGATTTTTACCGGTCGACAGGCACTGCAGTATGGTTTAGTCGATACTCTGGGCGGTTATGAGGATGCCCTGGACTATCTTCGGTTCAAAACGGGGCTGCCAGGAGATGTCCGCATTATCGAAGAAGACAAAAAGCGTTCACTCGTCTCAACCCTTTTCACAGAGATTATAGCCGACCAGATTCCATTCATTTCAACACTTTTCAGGCCCGCTGGTATGTACTATATTTTCAATCCAAACTGAAAAGCCGCTTTTTTTTAATTAAAATGTGGAGAAAAAAAAGCGGACATATTAAATTATGATACATAGAAAAAATGATGCGATCATAGCTCACTTACAATGACATAAATATCTTTAATACTTTTCATTCAAATTTGCCCAAGGAGGAAAAATGAGTGGTCTTCAGGAATTTCTTAACGAAGTAGAACTACTGAAAGAAGAATATGAAAAATTCGAGCGCGGGAACAAGTCAGCCGGTACCCGTGCAAGGAAAAGTCTTCAGAACATAAAGAAAATGGCTCAGGATCTTCGTATACAGATCCAGGATGCGAAAAAAACTGAAGGTTAAAATTTATCTTCATTTTCGGCCTTTTCGATTAGAGGGGATTTCCAATCCCCTCTTTTTTTTTATCTTCTTACAATAATTCAGAGTACAATTCGTAGTAGGATCAAATCCAGTTACTCTGGTCAGTTTTGTATATATGATATAACTGATGTATTTTAAAATTTCTTTTACTAACAATTCATCTTCATGCTTTTCTAACGGCGGTATTTTATGAACTCATCTAATGGTAGATTAATGCTGAAGGTCGACAACCTCAGTAAGAGGTTCGGGGATTTTTATGCTGTGAAAAATCTCAACTTTCACATCAAAAAGGGTGAAATTTTCGGGTTTTTAGGCCCCAATGGTGCAGGCAAAACCACTACCATGCGTATCATCAACTGCTTTATGCCAGCTTCCAACGGCTCGGTAATGGTAGATGGACTTGAAACAACTCAAAATACTTTGGAGGTGCGAAAGAAAATTGGTTATCTGCCGGAAAGCACCCCTCTGTATAACGACATGACCGTAAAGGAGTATCTCAAGTTTGCAGGACAGGTAAGAGATATTCAAGGCCATAGTCTGGAAAGAAGAATCGATGAGATGTTTACAATCTGCGGTCTTGCAAAAATGGCCACAAGACAGATTGGAAAACTCTCCAAGGGATACCGCCAGCGTGTCAGCCTTGCTCAGGCCATAATTCACAATCCTGACCTTTTAATTTTAGATGAGCCCATGTCCGGTCTTGATCCAAATCAGATTATCGAAATTCGCCAACTGATCAAAAAAATCGGAAAAGAAAAAACCGTCATTTACTGCTCCCACATTCTTTCTGAGGTCAGTGCAACATGTGACAGAATCCTCATCATCAATGATGGTTCAATTGTAGCCACCGGAACCCCCGATGAACTTACAAGCGGCTCTCAGCAAGGAAGCAGATATGTGGCAAAAATCAAGGGTGAGAAAAAAGCGATTAAAAATTCTCTCTCCAAACTGCCCGACATAACCTCCGTACAACTCAACGAGTTTGATTCTCAATGGTACAAAACCGACATTATCTCCACACGCAAGGATGATATCGGTGAAGAACTTTTTAAATGTGCCGTTGACAACGGATGGAGTCTGTCTGAACTGAAAAGAGAGTCCGCAAGTCTGGAAGATGTTTTTACCCAACTCACAAGGAGCTAATTCATGAACACCGTACTGGCGATTTTCAAGAAGGAATTTGTATCGTTTTTCATATCGCCTATTGCATATGTGTTTATCACTGTGTATCTGGTCGTTACAAATTTCATGTTTTTCCAATCATTTTTCCTGATTAATCAGGTAGAAATGAGGGCCTATTTTCAACTACTGCCCTGGGTCTTTCTATTCTTCATTCCCGCAATCACCATGAGAACATGGGCAGAAGAGAAAAAGGGCAAAACACTCGAACTACTGCTTACCTGGCCTGTAAGTGATCTGCAGGTGGTAATGGGAAAATTCCTGGCCACTTTTGCATTCCTGCTTACCGTAATACTGATGTCGATCACCATACCCATAACACTGAATATTATTGGAAGTCCCGATCCGGGACCAATCTGGGGCGGGTATATCGGTGCAATCCTTATGGGGGCTGCTTACCTGTCTATTGGATTATGGATCTCATCACTCACCGAAAACCAGATCAATGCTTTTATTTTGTCATTGGTTGTGATCTTTGCCCTGATGATGATCGGCGACCCCTTTGTCACTATGCAAATGCCATCATTCATTGTTCCGATACTCAGTCATCTGGGGCTCTCAAACCATTTTGAAAGTTTGGGACGTGGGGTAGTTGATAGCAGAAATATTATCTATTATTTATCTGTTATCGGATTTTTCCTTTTCTTGAATGTACAGTCTCTGAGCAGCAGAAAATACGAATAACACATTTCAAAAAAAAAATGGATTAATGATATGGAAACAAAAAAAATAAAAAACCGCACAGAATTACTGATATTTATCTTATCTGTTCTGGCAATCCTGATCGCTGTCAATTATATCGGCACCCGTTGGTTCAGTCGCTTCGATATGACAGAAAACAAGCAGTACAGTATTTCAGATGCGACAAAAAATGTACTTAGAGATCTTGACGACATTGTAAACATCAGAGTTTTCTTCTCTGAAGATCTTCCAGCACATTTGAATCCTATCGTTGCGGATGTAAAAGACATTCTTTCTGAATACAGTGCCTACGGTGGGAGAAACCTGAGAATTACATGGATAGATCCTTCGGAAAGTGAAGAGTACAGAAGTGAAGCCCAGGCTCTTGGAATTCAACCCATACCAATCAATAACCCTGCACGGGACAGAATCCAGCTCATGAACGTGTTTCTTGGTATTGCAGTTCTTTTCGAGAATGAGAAAGAAGTGATACCTGTAGTGATTAATCAAAATCTGGAATATGACCTAACCCAAAGAATTATGAGGGTAGTACGCACATCTGTTCCCAAAGTGGGTGTACTGAGAACCGATGACGGCACTCCCCCACGCCCTACAAATCCAAATTTCCCACCACCACCAAACAAAACGGAACAACAGTTTTCTCCGCTGTTTCAGGTTCTTGGAGAAAACTATGATGTAAAAACCATAGATCTCTCAGATGGTTCAGCTATTGACAGGGATATTCAAACACTTATTATTCCGGGCGTAGCAAACTTAACTGAGGACATGCTGTATGAAGTAGATCAGTACTTTATGGAAGGTGGCAATCTGATTGTACTTGCAAACGGAGTACAAGTATCACTGGAAAGAGGAGCTGAAGCAAGAGCAATGAATTCACCTGTTTTCGATATGCTTGAGCATTATGGTGTGAGAGTGCAAAAAAACCTTATACTCGACCCCTCCTGTGGCAAGATACAAATTCCTTTTGAAATTGGTGGAAGAGAAATGCACAGAGCTGTGCCATACCCGTATTTTGTGAAAGTTGGGAATAAGGGATTTGACAAGTTTACCCCTGCAGTTTCTTCATTATCAGATGTTCAGCTTCCATGGGTAAGTGCTCTCCAGATACTTGCCGGTAATTATTCACAGAACGAAGTTACTGCAACAATCCTTGCCTCTTCAAGTCCATACAGTTGGACTGTAGAGGGTAGCTTTGATTTGAATCCAATGCAACAGTGGATGCAACCGCATGAGGATAATCTTACATCCTACCCTATTGCAGCTTATCTAACCGGAAATTTCACAAGTTATTTTAACGATGATGTACAGAAGGAGCTTGCGATTTCAGATAATCAGGACAGTGATGATCCGATAAACCAAATCAGTCTGCTGCAGGAAAATCAAAAGCAGGCAGCTGTTTCTTCAAATATCAATGGCAACCTTGTAGTCGTGGGAAATTCAGATTTCATTTCTCAACGAAGTGCCTCTTTCGCCAATGTTACATTTATGAGTAACATCGTAGATTGGCTAACTCAGGATAATAACCTCATATCTCTCCGCTCACGTGAGATAAGAGACAACACAGTCGATAGTGATCTTCTTAGTGAGGAACATTCTTTCAAACCAAACCTAATCAGGTTTGCCAATATTTTCCTGATGCCTTCTTTGATTATACTGATTGGTCTGGTGATTTTCCTAAAAAGACGGGAAGTGATTCCGGCCACAACTAAAGCTAAACCAGTAGCTTCGAAAAACAAGGAGGAGAAATGAATAGTAAAAAAATCATAATCAGTCTGGGGGTAATAGTTGTTGTTGCCCTGACAATCTTTGTGGCCGAGCGGCTCAGTAACCAGGCTCCGCCTGATCATAAGTTAAGATTTTTTCCCGGAGTAACTGAATCCTCAATTTCCGGTATTCATATAAGCGAAGGCGAGAATTCTGTGATCCTTACCAAAGACGGAAACAGATGGTTTGTCAAGTCCGGGGATGAGGAACATAAAACAGAATCATTCGAAAATGCGGATTCTGAATCTCCAGAACGTTTTCTCGCTGACAGCGCCTCCGTACAGGTTGTATTGGAGAAAATCGTAAATCTGAGAAAAAACACCCTGGTTTCAGAAAACCCGGAAAGACAATCCTCCTTTGAAGTTGATGAAGAATCGGGTGTTTTTGTCAGTATGTGGGATGAGAGGGAAAAATCTTTGGGAGCATTCAGAATAGGGAAAACCGCTATAGACTGGAACACCCATTATGTGCGACAAATGGGATCTAATTCGGTTTATTCCATAGCCGGCGGGGTCCGCTACCCTTTCTTTTCAGAAGTGAACAGATGGCGTGACAGGCGTATCATGAGTTTTAACAGAAATGATGTTCTAAGAATCAACATCGACAAACAGGGTGAGGAGGAATTCACCATTGAGAAAGTCGGACAGGAATGGATGATTACTCATCCTGTTTCCCATGTTGCCAATATTGATACTGTTGCCAGTATTTTGGCAACCGCAACAACACTGAGAACATCCGGTTTCGAAAACGAACTCACAGACTATGATGAAATGGGTTTGACTGAACCTGAACTGAGATTCTCTGTTGATCTTTCAGATGGAACAAGGAGAGAGGTCATCGTTGGTGATGAAAATGAAAAAACGCAGCGATGGACTAAAGCAGAAGGAAGAAATGACCTGTTTTTGATATCAACATTTGATTTCAACAGACTCAACAGAGGACTTGAAAACGTTAAAGCTGCAGCTGCTGAGGTTATCGAAAGTCCCGATGAACTGATGTAGTAATTTACACCCAATATGTTAAAGTCCTGGAAGAGCCTGTACTGATATTTCAGAACAGGCTCTTGTTTTAACCACTTATCCTCAAACCCTTTGGAAGCGATTCACCAAAAGCTGCACTCCGCTCTTCTTCATCAAGACTTCCGCCATCTTTTACCAGAGCGATATAATGAGCCGGTGCCTGATTACCGTTCAGGTAGCTGGCAACTTTTTCCCTGAGCTCCGCACTGAGATCCCTGTATCGATCTCCAGTAAACCTCCCCATCTGCATGATGCTGAAAAACAGATTTACTCCCGGACGCCCTTTACTCATCAGCAGCTCAACCCATGAACTTACAGTTTCTGGATCAACCAGTTTATTTAGAGGACCATACATCGGGACTCTGGCACCAAGTCTGCCAAGAGACCAAATAACGGCATCAGAAAGGGAATCTTTTCTGTTGATGAGATTCAGTGCAATTTCACCCAGTTCTTTCTTTACCGATGACTCAAGATTTTCAAGCGATGCCAGAAGACGCCATATCTCGCACAACTCATGCAACCCATATCTCTCATCTTCTGATTTACCCTGTTTTCTTTTCTTCTTTACAGCTTGTTGCGCCCCAAAACGAACTCTGAGCGATTTAAGAAGGGGTTGTGCCAGAGTATTCTGCTGTCCGTAAGTAAGTCCCCCTGCCAGACGTCGCCACAGTATCCACCACTCCGAACGACAGGACTGATTGCGGGGATGATTAACTCCTAAGCGGTATATCTGCCAGGTCTGTTTAACTCTCCAATCATCAATCGCCATTCCATAGCCCGGGCGAAGAGAGAACCCCAGAAGATTAAGCCAACGGGTTTCATATTGTATGTCGATACTGCGCCCGCTTTCGTTTTCCAGAATAGCTTCCCACATAGAACGCAGGAATGAAGGCGGCCAGTTTAGACGTTCAATACCGGAAATGTGCTCAAGTCTTTTCATCAAATTCCGCGGATCCCCGGTACGTTCAGAATCAGTTCTGAAAGTATTAACAATGGTTTCAAGGCATTCGTTAACGGTATCTATGTCTAGAACCCCGGCCTTTTCGCCCTCTCCCCTGTGAGCAGAAATATCTGTTCTGGTAGCCGATCGAACATCGAACTGAAGTTTCCAGCTCCGGTTACCACCCTTCTCCGTGCACCACAAATCCAGTGTACCAATTTCGGTAAGCCGCACGTGAAGTACCACTTCTACACTTCCTGCCTCCATACTTTTTCCCGAGCGCAGAACAGTTCGTATCGGTGGTAAAGAGTGCATTTCAAGAGGATCAATTTCAACCAATTCACCCGATGAGTCAGTGGTGCGTATACTCGACACATAGAGAGGGAATTCCACCGGCTGACGGATAAGTAAACTGAATGTTCTCCCTGACATGTCAACACTCTGTCCTTCCTGCAGACCGGCAGGAGCAAGACACAGTGCAGAAAGAGCAACCCTGTCATCCTCTGGGACCTCAACTCCGATATAATATGAACGGGCAAGCCCCGCTGAAATTCTTACCCCCGTACCTCTTCTTACCAGACCAAAATATGCCGCACCCCGGCTCACAGCCAGCTCCGGTCGCATATTCGACAATACATCAGGGCTCCAGGTGGGATCCTCTTGTGAGAACCATTTTTTTAGCACCATCAGCACTCTGTTCTGAATTGTTTCAGAAGATAAAACCCCGCCGTTGAAAAGGATTATATCCGGCCTCACGGCATTAAGCTGTCCCTGATCTTCAGCATTCTGTGCATGCGAAGTAAGGAATGAAGCTAAATACCGGGTCACAGCAGCATCAGGAGCGTATGGCAATCCAAACTCCTGAAATCCGGATTGACGTGTTTCAGGTTTTTCATTTATATCAACAACAGGAAAAAAACCATCTATCAAGATCTGCTGCGCTTCTTCCCTGGTCAGAGTTGCCTGTATGGAAGAACCAATAAGAGAGGTTCCGGTTCCTGCAATGTTTACAGTCACACTTGCTGGTGAAGATTCCCCCAGAAGCTTTTCCTTGGCAAATTGGCAACTGCGTACAAGAGAGGTGAATTGCCGCGGGGTGAGACGTTTGCCCTCGAGTAGTTTTTTTTCGATGTAATAGGCAAGAGCAAGGTCCTGATTATCCCCTCCAAGTATCAGATGGTCCCCCACCGCTATACGGTGAAATCTTACTCCTCCATTCTCCGGTTTAACCTCGATGAGAGTAAAATCTGTTGTACCTCCCCCGATATCACAGATCAGAATTTTCTGACCGGCACTAACCTTCTGCTGCCAATCTGTTGAGTTTGTGTTTATCCATGAATAGAATGCAGCTTGTGGCTCCTCGAGTAACACTAGATTTGAAAAACCCGCTTTTATGGCAGCTTCAACGGTTAGCTCTCTTGCAATTTCATCAAAAGAGGCAGGTACAGTGATGATTACTTCCTGATCCTGAAGCAGTTCCTGAGGATGCTCATGATTCCAGGCCTGAAGAATATGGTTGAGGTAACGGGAGGTAACCTCTACGGGTGAAATCTTCTCCACATCTTCAGCTGCATGCCATGGAAGCAGGGGTGCTGTGCGGTCAACACCAGAATGACTTAGCCATGATTTTGCAGAAACAACCAGACGTCCGGGTACATTGGCACCATGGTTCCTGGCAAAGATCCCTGTTGTCACACGGGAAGATTCTGCACTCCAGGGCAACCTGAGAGCACCTTCGGAAAACTCAGCCCTGGCCGATTCATAATGAAACGAGGGAAACAAATCCCTTTTTTCAAACTCCCCGGGGGCAACAGCCTGAAAAACCGGGAAATCCTCTATTTTCTTTTCTGCAGAAAATGTATCAACAAACGATACCGCAGAGTTTGTTGTCCCCAGGTCTATTCCTACGATAAATCTTTTCTCCTGCTCCTTTTCCTCCATCATTTCTAAGCTTCCCTTACACTAAATTCCAATTTCCAGGAGTCATCAGATATTGTACTGTTGCACCATAGTTCAAAAACACCCAGTTCAGTTATACGTGACCTGAACCTGACAGGCACATAACCTTCCTGGAATTTCTCATCACCCGGCAGGTTAACTTCAAGAGAATCAGTCTCCTCAAGGTCACTCTCCCCTAAGATGGTCAGCAAATCCCCGGCAACGTCATTCTTACGTACCGAAGAGCTAAAAAAGCGGAATCTTGCCTGCTCTCCCACCACAAGCCCTATCTCTTCACCCGGCACCTCTATCTCACTACCCTCTTCCATTCCAAACGGTACAACACAGAGCGCTGTCAGGGGTCTTTCCATTCCTGGCACAGCAGGACCAGATGTCTCTATTCCGATGTAGTAAGAGCGGCCCGTTCCACCTCTTATTCTCAACCCGCCAGTCTTCTTTACATAAGAGTAATAGGCTGCACCGCGTGACACTGCATAATCTAAATCCGGCGACTGCTCAAGAGCTATAACTTCATTTTCAAACCACGACTGCACAACTTCCAAAGTACGATGTTTTAGAGCATCAGCCTTAAAAACACCACCATTAAAGAGCACATGCGTAGGGTAAGCAGGTTTGCCATTTTCGCCCTGAACAGAAAGGAAATGAGCAAGATGCCTTGTAATACCTGTGTCAGTTTCAAAGGGAAGGCCGATCTGTTTAAACCCAGATACGCCACGCCTTGCAGGAGTGGCATCAATTCCACATGGGGGCATAAAACCATCCAGCAGAATTCCTCTTACCTGATCGATTTCCAAATCGATGGAAATCGTACCTCCGATCAGTTTCGCCCCTCTCCCAAGGACTGTGACCGGAGCAGTTGACTGCCCATCGGAGGTGAGCAGCTTTTCTTTGGCATTTCTGCATGCATGCCAAAGTGAGACAGACTGCCAGGGGTCAAGCTCAATTCCCTTCTCTGCAAAAGCATTCCGGGCTAAGTGAGCCAGTGTAAGATCCATATTATCTCCGCCTACCAGAATATGGTTTCCCACTGCTATACGTTTAAGTACAAGGTCACCCTCCTCCTCCTCTACGCCTATAAGGGTAAAGTCGGTAGTACCTCCCCCTACATCAAAGATCAAAATAGTCTCACCGACTTTCAGACGTTTTCTCCATTCTTCACCTACATCTGCGAGCCAGGAATAGACCGCAGACTGAGGCTCTTCGAGAAGCACCAGATCATCAGGAAGCCCGGAGAGCCGTGCTGCTTCCATCGTTAGTTCCCGTGCACTTGCATCAAATGAAGCCGGTACCGTTAAGACGACCTGTTGCTCCTGTATAGGTGCCTGGGGAAATTCCCTGTTCCATACTTGCGCCATATGAGACAAATAGCGCCTCGAAGCTTCAACCGGTGAAATTTTATCCACATCCTCAGGAGCACCCCAGGGCAGGATCGCATCTCTTCGATCCACGCGGGTGTGAGCAAGCCAGGATTTCGCTGCAGAGACCGTCCGGGTGGGAACATCTGCAGATTGCTGTCTTGCGCATTCCCCGACGGCATAGTTTTTCTCATTATCCCATGGAAGCTCATATGCTCCGCTCTCTTTTTCAGCTGAAGTTGCCAAATAACAGAAAGAGGGCAGAGAAGAGCGGTTTTCGATTGTTGAAGGTGTTACCAGTTGAGGAATCTGAAGAATCGAAACTTCTGCATTCTCCCCTAAAGGGGTATAAGCCATAACACTATTTGTTGTTCCCAGATCTATCCCTATAGCATATTGAGAGGACATATTCTTCTCACTCCTTATTAACAAGTTTTTTAACTCTGTGGTGAAAGAAAAAAAGAGTTACTCACTGTTACTCAGGTCAACTCCATTTCTGCCGGTGCGATCACATCTGAACTCTCCTCCTTACCCTGCCAGATGGGAAGTTCACATTTTGTAGCTTTCCACCCTCTGTGCCTCAGAACACCATCATAAGGAGGATTTCCGGTGACATTTCCAGTAAGCCTGTATTTTTCGGGATCAAACTCCCCGGTAATATGTATTTTCTCCCCTTCCTCTTTCTCCTCAACAGGTTCTATGCCCAAGGTTTTCTCCAACACAGCAGCACACCCTCTGTGCACATCCCTTACCGCAGCTCCGATCTGAGCATCAGTGTAGGCATCAATAGGCTCTTTGAAAAAATCAACCAGTCGTCCCTCTCTCTGCAGCATTGCCATAAGTTGTACGGCTTCAGACCTTTTTGGTTTATCCTCTTCTACGGGAGGTGGTGGTTCCTCCTGGGGGATCTGAAGCGGTTCCTTTTGGAAATAGGGTTGTATTTCACCCCTGAACTGTTTGTTTAACAGGACCCAGAAAAATGTGCGCAATGCTAATTCTACTCTGTTCATTCTCATATCCTTTCACACGTTTAGAAAAACTTTTGTCATTCTGACAAGGCATACTATACAGACAAATGCTGTTGCAGAATTAAAAAAGGGGTCAACCCGGCAGAATGCTTGAAAACAAGCTAATATAAAAAAAAACCATCTCAGAGTGGTAAAACAGCAGGGATTAAACCCAAAGCTGGCATAGCAGTTGCAATTTCTGTGCCACAGATAAGGAAGTTTGGGGAGAAAATGGGGGGAGAGAAATTGCCCGAACCCCCAGGAGGTTCGGACAATTTTGTTTTCCTACTGCTGTTCCTGCAGCAGTTCATGTAAGCGCTGCTGTAGTTCCGGGGAAGTCTGAAGAGTCATCCCAATTTCCTGAAACCGTTCAGGTGTGAGTTGAGAGCGCTCAATGATACTCAGTGCATTTTCCTGAAGGCTGTATTGAATGGCATGGATTTTCTCAGATATTTGCCTTGCAGTCTCCAACTCCTGGGGTGAGGCATCAGATTCCATCTGAGGGTTGTTCTCCATCATAGCGATTTCGTTATACCTCTCAGGAGTCATCCCATGCTCCTCTATCACTCCAAGCATCTCCTGCTCAGCCTCATTTTGCAGCTCCATCAACTCCTCATTTACCCTTATAAACTCCAAAAGCTCCTCATCACTGATTTCGGCGGTGACACGAACAGAGCGATCAGCAGAAAATGCCATGAATATAGCTCCACACATCAAAACCGCTATCATAAAAACCTTGCCTCGTTTCAGACTATCTATACCACTGGGCATTATTCCTCCTTTAACAAGGGATTCAAACCAAATACCAACCCAAATTCAAAACCTCACCCCCTATTAACCCGCAAGGACCATTCCATCCCCCAGTAAATGGTTTAAAAAACCACTACCCTACTGCCTATTTCTTTTATTAAATCCCTGCACTATACTATTTTTCCCATCATATACCTGGCGTACACATAGTCCCCGGAGGCTTATCCTGAAACTAACCAGATCATCACAGAAAAAACAGAACAAACCGGCTGCAATAAATATAATCTGGCTCTACATGATTCTAATTAGTATCGTTGTGGCCGCCTATACCGGGAATATGGATTCCCTCACTACCGCCTCATTCGATTCTGCAAGAAGCGCCGTAACGCTGGCTATAGGACTGATTGGAGCTATGGCTCTCTGGCTTGGGATCATGAAAGTGGCGGAAACTGCCGGTATCATGAAATCTATCGCCAAAGCTATCCGCCCACTTATGATACGACTGTTTCCTGATGTCCCCTCGGACCATCCCGCTATGTCAGCTATTATTATGAACATGGCCGCCAATATGCTTGGACTGGGAAATGCTGCAACACCCATGGGCATCAAGGCAATGTCGGAACTGGACAAGCTGAATACAGAAAAAGATACTGCCTCAAACTCTATGTGCCTCTTTCTGGCAATTAATACTTCCAGTGTCACTATACTGCCCCTGGGAGTAATAGCGGTAAGAGCCTCTGCTGGAGCCAGAGGGCCTGCAGACATATTACTTCCGGCAATACTGGCCACACTCTGCTCCACAATCGCCGCAATCTTTATTTCAAAACTTCTGGCTAAAAGATCACCAAACCCCAAACAGCTCAGCTGTTCTGAAATCAAAGAAACCGTTTCTGAGAAAGAACATTCAGTCCCAGAAAACAAAATACCGCTGGTAAAGCCTGGGTTTATTGGCAAAATCGCTGCATACCTGCTCATTGCAGCATTTCTGGTCTCTATTGTCTACTCCAGCAACTCAGCAAGGATCACTCACTCACACGACCTGAAACTATTTTACTCAGCCCAAACAAATGAGTCGATTCAAGTTTTCAGGGTGGTAACAGAGGAAAACAATAATATACTGAGTTGGAGAACTCAAACTGAAGACTCCTCCTCAACCATTAATATTTTCAGAAGAGTCAACCCTTTACTCCTGAGCGGTGATGATGATTTGAATCTCAACAATCAATGGCAGCAAATAAATTCAGAACCACTCTCCGCGTTTGCCGGTCCGTTCACATTTACAGACAGCTCCCTTGAAGCGGATGTAAAGTATCAGTACAAATTGGTCAGTTCAGACGAAAACACCATTGCATACGCCAAACCCGTACCGATTTCAGGAGTACAGAGTGCATCAACCAGCAGTTTTATTCCCTATAACCCGGATCTACCCCTGAACATATTTATAGTCAACTCGATGGGTACCGATACTGCCAACTCTCTAACCTGGCAAGCCAATTTGAACCAGGGTGACAACCATTTTCATCTGTATAGAAAACCCAAAGAAGCTCAGGCCAATATAAACGACACCGTCTGGAAACGGATAAGTACAACCACCATACCACAGGAGAGTGCCTCCGCCGAAACTCAGCTGATCAGTTTTGAAGACAGAAATTTTAACCACGGTACCATCTATCAATACGCACTGATCATTTCTGATGAAAATGATCACCACGTGGCCGGGTATGCAGAGATTGAGTCGGCCCCGAAGCCTTTGGGATTTCTCGATTATGTGAGCAGTGCAACCGGATGGCTAATCCCGATCATCATGGGCGGGCTTCTTCTTTTAGGCTATCTTAAAGGAGTGAAGGTCTATGAGGTCCTTACCGACGGAGCCAAGGAAGGGTTTCAGGTAGCAGTAAGAATTATTCCATTCCTGGTAGCCATATTTGTAGCGATAGGTATGTTCAGAGCAAGCGGTGCACTCGAACTTTTCACCCAACTCCTTAGCCCCCTTACAAGACTCATCGGTATGCCCGCAGAGGTGCTTCCAATGGCTTTATTGCGCCCGCTTTCCGGAACCGGTGCCTACGGCTACATGGCAGAAATTGTGACTCAGGCACCCGACAGTTTCAGTGCCTTCATTTCATCTGTAATGCAGGGATCGACAGAAACCACCTTTTATGTGCTGGCTGTATATTTTGGAAGCATTGGAATAAGAAAAACCCGCCACGCTTTGCCTGCAGCACTGAGCGCAGATGCAATAGGTATTTTATCCGCACTGTTCTTTTCACATATCTTCTTCAACATGTGAGGTAAAGAAGTGAGCCAATTGGAAAATGAGAGAAAAATCAACAACTGGAAACAATCAGTCTCAGAGGCCGGATGTACCGTTAACTCTATTAGCTCCATAAAGGAAGTGAGAAAAAGAGATGGAAGTCTTTTATTTGCGCTGCTTGAAACCGATGTGATATCACCTGAGGGTACCAAACTCCCACATATTCTCTTTGTCAGAGGTGATGCCTGTGTAATAATCACACTACTTAAAAACAGCCAGACAAAAGAGGAAAAATTTCTCATGGTAAAGCAGAGGAGAATCGGAAACGGACAACTAACTCTGGAGTTTCCAGCCGGGATGCTTGATGAAAACCAAGACCCAAAAGATGTAGCGGTCAGGGAACTTCAGGAAGAAACGGGCCTGTCCATTGATAAGTCAGATCTCTTTAGCCTTACAGAGGGTAAACTCTACAGCAGCGCCGGTGCAAGTGATGAAGGAATTTTCTATTTTGCATTGACTAAAGAACTGGATCATGCTGAGTTTGAAAAACTTAAAAACAGCAAAGGTGGGTGCTGTGATGAAAACGAACATATTACAACCGTACTCATGACGAGAAACGAAGCGCTGAAATTAACCACTTCTTTACAGGTAATGCTTGGTTTCTATCTCTTTGATAAATACCAGAAAGAAAAAGGAACCGTTTCTCAATGAAATCAGTAGCAGACAGGAACACCATTCTGAATGAATATTCCGAACTGCTTAGTGATGAATCAAAATTCACTCTTGGAACACCTCAGAAAATCTTCTTCCCTGAATCCCCAGACGATATCTCAGAAATCCTTCGTGAAGCATCGATTAGTGCTACACCAGTTATCTTATGCGGTGCAAGAACCGGAATCACCGGAGGGGCTGTACCTGTTGAAAACTGTATCCTTATCAGCTTTTCCAAAATGAACAAAATTCTTGAATGTGTCTGGGAGGATGGAACACCCGTACTAACATGTCAACCTGGGGTTACCCTCACTGAAATTCGATCATTTCTTCAGGATCCATCTAAGTGGCCATACGAGGTTAAGGGAGATCTTCCTGTGGCCGAAGAGTTTTTCTACCCCCCTGACCCTACAGAACTAACAGCACAACTGGGTGGTACCGCAGCGACAAATGCTTCAGGTGCACGCTCCTTTTTTTATGGTGCCACAAGGGATCATATCAGTTCTCTTCAGTTGGTACTCCCTACGGGCCACATTGAACATCTGGAAAGAAGCAAAAATAAATTCAGTACAGTAAAGCTTGAAAAATCCGGTATAGAATTCGATCCCCCGCACTATTCAATGCCTGATGTAAAAAATGCTACCGGCTATTACTCCTCATCAAAGCCCGACCCGGTTGACCTTTTTATCGGCTCAGAAGGTACTCTGGCAGTCTTTTCGAAAATAGGGATAAGACTAAGCAGGCGTCCGCGAATAATTGCGGGACTCTGCTTTTTACCCTCGAGAAATGCATCCTTTAACTTTGCGGACTTCTTAAGAACCCAGAAAAATGTTGCTGCCATTGAATACTTTGACAGCAGCACGCTTGAGCTGCTCAAGAACAGCAAATTCTCCCACCTTTCTTCACTCCCAGATTTTCCGGAAAACATGAGCTGCGCACTCTTTTGGGAATTAATCGAAGATGAAGGAATTTCCTTTGAAAACCTCTTTGAACAGTGGGAAAAACAACTCAATACCCACGGATCATCTTTTGACCTGAGCTGGAGCGGTTTTGAACCAAATGAACTGGCTAAACTTAAAGCAATCCGCCACGCAGTTCCCGAATCGATAAACCTTCTCATGACACAAAATAAACAATCATGCCCCGCAGTAAGAAAAATAAGTACCGATTCCGCTCTGCCATCATTATATTTCAGGCCATGGTTTAACAGGTGCATATCAGCCCTTGAAAAAGAAAACCTCAGATATGCCGTTTTCGGACATATAGGGGATTATCATTTGCATATAAATATCCTGCCCGGTAATGAAACCGAACTCAGCAAATCTATAAATCTGTACAATTCATTTATGTATGATGCTGTATCGAAGGGAGGAACCTTGTCAGCGGAACATGGAATCGGTAAGTTAAAAAGTGATCTATTGGAAAAATTTTATCCCAAAAATGTTCTTAATGAAATGAGAAGGATAAAAAATGTTTTCGACTCCAAATGGTTGCTTAACAGAGGTACTTTGCTTGAGAAAAAAGCTCATCAATAAACGTCCCTCTCTTCAGATTTGAAAGCGGGATTGTTTTTGTCCAGATTCTTAACCCTGTTTTGCCCAACACCCTTAAAATTTTAATGCCTGCTGGTGAAGCGTTTCCCTTTTTCTCTCCACAACAGAGAATCGGGAAGAACAAACTCCGGGTAGCGGTCCATCAGATCGATAAGTTCTTTTCGGGCAAGATTTACGTCAAGATCACCTACCGGATTGAGGTTGAGATATCTGTTAAACCATACCATAGATGATTCGGGTTCAAATAAATGATACCGATAGAGAAAGGCAAGATTTTTTGCCACATCAGGATTGCTCGTGTCAATACCCCATGCTTTTCTCAAGATATCTTCTGAGCGGGTGAATTGATCCGTTTCGGAAAAAAGGACTGCAAGTGATAAAAGGACTTCTATATCTTCAGGATAAAGCTCACTGACATAACGCAACTTTCTCAGTGCTTTTTCAAAACGTCCCTGACGCTTGTAGAGATTTCCAAGAAGAAACAGTGCATCCCTGTTGTGCGGCTGCTCTTCAAGTGCAAGTATCAGACTCTGCTGCGCATCAGCAGCAAGTGGTGATGGAATCCAGTTTTGAGGATCCTGTCCGTATGAGCCCCACTGTTCTTCCTTCAGCTCATCATGCAACATTGAAAGTAAAATTTTTGCTCTAAGAATGTAAAGTTCAGCGTTTGAACGGTTATCAAGCGGAATCTTCTCAATATTTGAAAGCGCATCCTCATACCTGCCTCTTTCAAAAAGACGCTGAGAGCTTCGTAAAGAAGGAGAGAAATTGTGATAGAGATGATTAATTGCAAAAAGGGTTACAGAAAACAGTACCGCGCAAACAAGACCCACCATTGCAATAACAGTAAAGGACAACCCCTTCTCTGAAGTCTTTTCATTCTTCTTCAAACTAATCGACCTCTAATCTGATGATATTATCAACAGAAATACTGTAAACCCCATTTGAAGATTTCCCGGTTATGGTGTTATTCACCGAAACGAAACTGCGTTTATCACTGTTTCTTCCGGAAGCGACTTTACGGGTTCCATCTTTTAGCGTAATACTTGCACTCATAAAAAACTCCCCGCCATAATTCATGCTCTCTTCACCATCTATTTCGAGAGTCTTTATCGATTCAAGTGGGATTAGATGCAAAGCACCACCGTGATAGACCTTCAGTGCAGGATCCCCGGCAAGTTGCATTTTGCCGACCTGCACTGCAAATTCCGATCTATCAACTACTGTCCCGGATAAGGAACACCCAGTTAAAAGCAGTGCAGGCAGAACAATAATGAGTGCTGTAAGTCTGCTCATTGACTGACATTTTCCATGGCTTTTAAAAAATCATGTTTGGACCCATAGGTCTCAATCAATCTGTTTATACCAACCATTTCCAATACCCTTCTGACCTGATTGTCTTCAGCAATGATGTAGACAGATCCGTTGTTTTGCTGCACATCGCAAAGACAGTGTATAAAGATACTTATCCCAGCACTATCAAGGTAAGTTGTCCGTTCCAGATTGAATACGAAGTGATGGTGTCCCTCTTCGATCAGTCTGCTCACCTCATTGTCAAGTATTTTGGTGCTGGTCTCTGTGTCAATATTACCAATAATATGAATCATTTTGAAATGCATTACAGATTCAATCTCAAATTTCATTTCTCCTCCGTATGTTTTGTAACTTTTTATAATTTAGCTTTAACTTGTAAGTTTCAATATATGTAAATCACGACAAAAAGCCCAATTTTCAAATTTCCAGATCACGTTCAAAAAAAAGATGAATACAGCCTAACCCATCCTCAACACAGGATTCCTTTAACAGCCATCCATTTCTGATCATTTCAGCAGAAACCCTCTCAACTTCATCAACAACCTTTTTAGCGCTTTTTGAAAATCCAACTTTCACTACCCGCTCAGCAGTTTCCTTCATTACCACTCCCTGTAACCTACACCAGGCTGTACCTGAGGCAGTGAATCACAAAGTGCGGCAATTCCATTCCCTATAATAGTACAGTCGGTTTCTTTAAAATCCAAGCTCAAAACATTTACCGCAGCCCTCCACACAACCTCCGGCCCATCGGAGCGCCACAACTCCCCTTCAATCCTCAGCCGCCTGCTCTGGGAACCATCAAGAGCCCTGACACTGGCAGCATTTGTAACCCTTGTAACAAAGAAAAACTGTCCATGAAAATTGTCCCAAACATTTTGGGCCGATTGAACATCCAGTAATTCTGAGTTGAATAAATTATGATAAAAAAGATTGAGTTCTTCTATACCGTGTCTCTCTTTGAAAGAACGCTCAAACTCATATACCGATACCAGTTGCAGATCAGACCTGTTTCTCCTTAGTTTCCTCAAAAGTTTGCCGGATTCAAGATTACCTGCAGATATGGGTCTGCCCTGCATCAATACCGGCCCAACCACTATATCGGCTCCACTGAGATCGCGTCCCGAAAACTGAGGATCTGTATAAAGATCATGGAACGCAATTCCCGTTTTACCTGAGCAGAATGACAGAAAAAGCATCAGTATCACCAAACCCAAACGATTACTTTTCCGTTTTGTCACCTAAGAGCGTTCCTCTCCGTCACTTGGCTCCCCCGTTAACTGACCACTTCTCTGATTGCGATATTTTGTGGGGGTAACATCGAGCCTCTGTTTGAACTCTCTGTTGAAATGATTTGGTGTTGCATAGCCTATTGTGTAGGCTATCTCTGCAATATTAAAATCTGTTTCACTTAGAAGTCTTTTTGCCTCTTCTATTCTAAGATCATGAATGAGAGAGCGAAAACCCTCCTGGTGATTGTTCCTTATCAGTCTCGATAGTCTCGACTCCGAAAATCCCAGCTCATTTGCAGCCTTTTTAAGGTTTAACTCGGAATTGGAGTAATTCTTCTGAAAATAGTCCAGTACCCGCTGCCATTCTGTCGGTCCGGTCTCTATTGGCTTTGGCTGAAGAATTTTGGTATCTGACTCTATTTCACCACTTTTGGGAGTACCACTCTGTGGTTTCTCTTTTTTCCTCAAAAGTCTGAGAATAACTATCGAAGCCAACAGGGCAATCAAAAACAGAGGCCACAACAGGCTGATATTTTTCTTACTGTTTGAAACAAAGTAGAGATTTTCCAAAATTAATGTATCAGCCTGACCGATCCTTGAAGTATCAGAAAAAACCCAATCGATTCGCGTCAAAGAATCAAGGTGAAGATCATGATCCTCAGAAACAGCTCCATATTGCAATTTCCACCAATTAGCCACCCTGAACTGGCCTAAAGGCACCGAAAAACGCCGGGTCTTCTCTGCTATATACAGAGAAGTTTCAAGAACTCTGTAACTGGATGGATCCTCTGAGCTGGTGTACACCGGATCATATGTAGCAAGCTGCAGATGCAAATGCCCGCTTCTGTTGCTTCGCATATGAATGACAAGAGAGTCGTTTTCAGAATACCTTCGGGCTGATTCCGGTTTCACATGCAAGTGATGCATCAACCCAACGTAGGGATATCTGTTATGACCTTCAAGTCGAAATACCCACACTACCCTGTTTGAATCCACACTAAGCTCTACCGTACCGGAACCACCATAGGCCCCTGAATCACCAAAAGAACTCCAGAGAGCATCATCCCCGGGGAAATGCCCCAAAACATCTGAAAAACAAATCGTTAATATAAAGGCTATAAACAATTGGATAATCAATTTCAACACGGTCCTTTCACAACTGTTTTGTACAGAGCAACCATATCATCTGTTAAATCTGACCTGAAATCAACAGTTTATATTAAATTTACCATTTTGATAATGCCTGTGTAACATATTATTTCTTATTTATGAATAACAGGTGATTTTCATGGTCTGAATGTAAATATAATTTACCTGTAATTTGTGTTTCACTCCTAATTGAAGATTCAGACAAGGATTGAACAGATTACGACAACATATTAAAAATTGAAATTATTATATTAAACGCATAACCAAAACAACTTATTCAAGGAGCCTTTTATGCACAGACTCAAAGTATTACTTGCAGCACCTCTGCTGCTGGTTTCAATGTTATCTGCAGAAATTCATATTCGGCACAACCATGCCGGATACCAACCAGTACGCCCAAAGTCGCTTGTTTTGATCTCAAATAATGATCTGCAAAACAAGGATTGGAAAATAACAAGAGATGGCGAAGTTGTCATGAGCGGCAAAGTTGATGAAAGTGTCACAGGAGCTGGCCCTCATACAAGTCACGATTTCAACCATGTAGTTGATTTCACTGACCTTGAGGAAATCGGTGAGTACACTTTTAAAATCAATGGTGCCCAAGCAACAATAAAAATTGATGATAACCCCTATACTGTTTTTATTACCGATGCACTGCGCCACCTCAGAAATGCAAGAAGCGGAAGTGAACACGCAATACTGTACGGTTTATCACACCCCGGAGATTCTGCTGCCATAGTTCACGTCATCGATGGAGAACCAAGTGAAGGCAGATGGAAAAAAGCATCACCAAAACAAACAGTCGATGCTCTCGGTGGATGGTACGATGCCGGTGATTATATCAAGTTCACTCTAACCATTGCCAACACCACCTATCACCTTCTGGAAGCATGGGAAGCTAACCCCAAAGCTTTTACCAAGGTAATCTCTCCAAGTGATCTGCCAGATGTACTCGATGAAGCTCTTCATGGACTTAACTACCTGATGAAAACACATCCGGATCCAGACATTTTCATTATACAGGTGGGTGATGGCGACGACCATCGTCAGGGATACTACAGGCTTCCAACACACGATGCTCTCGACGGCCAAAGGCCTGCGCTGACCGCTATCAGCCCTGTTCAAATGGGTGTTGCCGCAGCAAGCCTTGCCAAGGGTTCACGGGTGTTCCGCGATCTGGGTGAAACTGAAAAGGCTGATGAATTCCTGGAAATGGCGATTAAGATTTTCAACAGAGCACGTCAGCCAGATGCCCTGGATGAGCCTGCATTTGAAAGGGATGCAACAAATGACTTCTACAGGGATGATGACCTGATAGATAATATGGCACTTGGCGCAATGGAATTGTACCACGCAACACAGGAGCAGGAATATCTGGACTACGCCAGAGTACTGGAAGCCGGTGCTGGAGAATGGATGGGCTGGACCAAATACAATTTTAATGCAAATTTCGGTCTTGCAGAATTTGATGATTTTTTCAGAGACGCGGTAATTGAAGATATTGATCACTTTGTTGGCAACATGGACCCTGTTTGGGGTATACCTCTTGCCTATGTATGGGCATCAATGCATAACTGGAATGCAGTTGGAGCTGCTGCCGGGATTACATACCGTGATATCGAACAAAACCCTGCATATCTGGATCTTCACACCAAAATGGTTGACCTGCTTTTCGGAAGAAGCAACTGGGGCGTGACATTCCTTGCAAACACCCGCCTCGATAATTCTGTAAGAAACATTTATAGCCAAACCTATGTTCTCACAGGCGAATTCCCTTATGGGGCTGTTGCACTTGGCCCAGGAGACCGCGAAACACATACTGCTATGGAACAGTATTTCGGAAAACCTCCAGCAAGTCATCTGGATGACTTCCAAACTGCAGCAGCATCATTCTATGACTGGAACAAAAATTTCATGACCATGGAAACATGTGTATACAGCCAGACCTATGCTATCTGGATGCTTGCTGTCGCAAGCAACCCTGAGGTGCAGGCTGAGCCGGACTCTTCACTGCCCCCATACGAAGGGGTAAGGATAAAGGAAGCCTCTATAACTCCTTTTGATGTGAATAATGTGAACTGGTATGTTTACGCCGACAATTCTGCAGGCGGAAACAGCAGAGCGAACATAAGAAATGCTGCAAGACGTGAAGCACTTCTCAGAGTAAGACCAGGAATACAGTGGCCATACACCGGTTTTGGCTTTACCTTTCCTGCAAACAAGCGTGACCTTTCTGCTTATGACGGTATGATTATCAGAGGATTTTTCGAGCCAGAGAGAACCTTTAGGATTGATCTTGGGATGGCTTCCATTACAGATCATAGCTTCCATAATAAGGTAAAGCTTGGACATGGTGAAGAAACTGAGCTTGTTCTTCTCTTCGATGATATGCACAGATCATGGGGCGGATCGATCCCACTTGATTTAACAGATATTTCTATGTTGCATATAAATTTCACCTCACCAGGCAGAAATGCAACAGTACGTGTGGATGAGATAAAGCTCTTTAACATCGAGGAATAAGAAATAAGTCGAGAAGTTTTTTACAGTTACTTTAAGGGGCCCTCTTACAAAGAAGGGGGCCCCTTTTTAAACAAACATAAAATGTTTAATAGTTTTCTGGAGTTTCAACGATCTGTACAGTTGAAGCCTGCGGTCCCTTTTCTCCCATTGTTTCCACAAAACGCACTCCCAAACCCTCTTTGAGTGAATCGAAGTCTCTGTTTAGTATGCTGTTTTTATGGAAAAACACCTCTCTGCCATCGATAGTTATAATAAAGCCAGTCCCATCAGCTCTGAAAATTCTTGCAATCACACCCTGCACCTCATTGTGCACATGCTTTTTGACATCTCCCCGCTGTTTTTCCATGAGCGCTTTTATTTTTCTCTCTGCGGTGTCAAAGGCCCAGCGCACTTCAGCCCCAAGATCGAGGTGCAGATCCCCTTTACCGGGATCCCGACTTACTACTATTTCATGCCCCGGGGGCATCTTTATATCCAATCTAACCTTGTAAGGTTGCCCGGAGCGCTGATGTTTCTGAAATTTTTCCACCATCACCCTGCAACTGGTTATATGATCACACAGTATATCGAGCTTGGCAGCTCTTCTTCGGATAAGATCATCGATCTCATCAGTTTTGGTCCCATCTCTATAGGTAACTTCCAGAGGTATTTGCATAATTTATGATCCTTATTGTTTTTGATTCCGAGATTTATGCCCGCTTTCCTGAGTTCCACATCTCTTTCAATCCTCTTCTATGTGCAAGGTTGGTCAAATCATTTAAAATCCCGGCGAAAAACGCTCAGCATTCTTCCCCCAACAGCTCCGCCGCTAAGAAGATCAGCAAACCCCAGAGCCAACATTGATACAAGCACCAAAGTCACTGGGGCAATCTCCAGAAGCGCCAGTATCCCAAGCACCACAGCCCCTATTCCTATAAGAACCTGTACCCCCGATGCTGCCTTCACCGCTTCCCTTGCCACACTGCGGGCTGTCTCCCCCTCATATCCGCTCTCAAATGTGAGAGAGTTTATTTTGGCGGTAACCGACCCACCCATTATCAATGCCCCCCCGTAGACTATGGAAGCTATCGATACCAGGGTTATCGGGGCTATGCCCAAAAGAGCCAATATCCCAAGAGCCAAACCAACCGCACCAGCCAAAAACTCAGCAGTCATGCCGCTGCCGATCTGCTCAATATCACTTCTCTGACTGGGACTCTGCGCTATGAGAGATGAAATACGACTGGAAATCGCACCTCCTTCAAACAAAAGAGCCGCCCCTACCGCTATTGTAGCAATATAGAGCATCAAAAACGGCACTATCCCCACAAGACCAAGGATAGACAACACTATGGCTGCAGCTCCCACTATCCCTTCAGCCAATGATCCACCGGCAACCACCCTGGCTGCCTCGCTTCTCTTGGGGGCGCCTTTATCGTAAGATTGCTGTGAAGAAATATCCATATCAGTAATCCTCCCCTCACGTCAGTATAACCTTTAAAAGTGTGGCCCTAAACCCAGTGGGTTTTAACCCCATATCTTTAAAAGATGCAACTGTCATGCCACCTCACTGCCCCTCCCCCCACCAGCCACTGCTACACCTATAAACACATTCTCAATCTCATTCCCAAAACTCTCAATTAAAGAGACTCTCAATCCCTGAGAAAAGAGCTTACCCTACAGCATTTCTATTCTTACCCGATCTCTACATCACTACAACCTCGCCTCCGAGAGTATCCTTTTCAGCTCACCCACCGAAAGAGTGTTTATCACATCAGAAGCCTCTAACCATCCCCGCCGAGCCTGCCCTATTCCTAAACCGATATTGTCATAATCCCCTTGAGCATGTGCATCGGTCGAAACAGAAAACCTCACCCCAGCCTCCCGAGCCCTGTGACACATCGAATCTGTAGCATCCAGCCTGTCAGGAGAACTGTTTACCTCAAGAAAGCAACCCCGCTGCCCTGCGGTGATGAAAATCTGGTTGTGATCGTAGAGATAAGGCTCCCGCCTGTTTATAAGACGACCAGTGGGATGAGCGAAAATGTTAAAATACCTGTTCTCCATGGCACGCTTTATTCTCTCGGTCTGCTTATCTGAGGAGAGATTGAAACGGGAGTGAACAGAACAGACCACAATGTCCAACTCCTTTAGAACCGAATCGGGAAGATCCAGACTGCCATCCTCCAGTATATCCACCTCTATTCCCTTCAGAATGGTAAAACCGGAAAGGGACTGGTTCAGCTTGTCGATTCTTTCAAGCTGCCCCCTTAGCCTTCTCTCATCCATGCCATTAGCGATTGTGATCCGCTTTGAATGATCGGTGATTGCAACATAACTGTAACCCTGCCTGATTGCCCCTTCAACCATCTGCTCAAGTGAAGCCCTTCCATCGGTGTAGTTTGTGTGGACATGAAGATCACCACGGATATCAGATCTCTTAACCAAAACGGGGAGCTTTTGCTCCTGCGCAGCCTCGATTTCACCTCTGTCCTCCCTAAGCTCTGGTTCTATCCATGGCAGCCCAAGGGCGCTGTACACCTCCTCCTCATCTTCTCCGGCGATTTTCTCTTCACCCCTGAAAATCCCATACTCATTTACCTTCAGACCGCGCCGTATCCCCCGCCTGCGCATAGAGATATTGTGAGCCTTGGAACCGGTGAAATAATGGAGTGCAGCTCCAAAACTGCTTTTCTCAATAATTCTTAAATCCACCTGCATACCGCCCCTGAGTAAGACGGAGGATTTCTTTTGTCCTCTGGAGAGAATTTTTGAGACCTCTGGATAGGAACAGAAGTGTTCAACCGCGTCTGAGACGTTTTTACAGATGGCTAAAATATCTAGGTCTCCCACACTCTCTTTTTTTCTTCTGTAACTGCCTGCAGCTGTGACCTGAAGAAAAGCTTCACTCCCCTGAAGATAATCCAGGTAGAAATGTGCGATCTGAGAGGCCTCTTTCAGAAGAACCCGCTTTCCCTTCACCCTCGCCTTTTGGATACCCTCAAGTATACTCTTTTCGATCTTTTCACCAAAACCCGGCAGTTTACAGATTTTGTGCTCCAGTGCAGCCTTCTCCAACTGCTCAAGAGTTTGCACCCCAAGACTGGAGTGGATTGCAGCTGTTCTCTTTCCCCCGAGTCCTACAATAGCCATAAATTCAACCAGCTCCGGTGAAAAGTGCTCCTTCATACTCTCCAGAACCTCAAGACGGCCACTTCTTACTATCTGCTCAATCTTTGCTGCCAAATCTTTCCCTATTCCGGGAAGGGAGGAGAGATCCACACCCCTCTGGATCAAATCAACCACGTTTTCCGAAAGAGAGGAAACAACTCTTGCCCCATTTCTATAGGCCCTTATCCTGAAAGGATTCTCTCCCTTGATCTCAAGAAGATCTGCATACATGTTGAACTGGCGGGCTATTTCCGCATTGTCCACAGCCATTGTTCCCCCGTTTCATTTTTTTTAATGAACAATACGAGCAACAGAAATGCCAGTATCGGCATGCTCTTAAAAGAAAATCCCAAAACCACCTGACCCCTTGACCCATAATGGTATAATCGTATATCTTTTCAATAACCTATTGTAAAAAAAAGTTGAAAATATGAATATACTGCTCGTAAATAACAACACGCCTTTTAATAAGCACCTGATTCATGTAACCGGATCAAAACACTCTTTTACATGTAAAACCAAGAGAGATTTACATGAGCTCAAAACTCCTCTTGTAAAAACGCCGGAACTGCTGATTTTAAACTGTAATGTCTTCGGTGTTTCTGAGTATGATTCCCTTAAAGAGAGAGAGATAAACCTTAAACACACCGGTATTATTGTGCTGTGTGAAAATGTCAGTCAAATAAGAAAAATTGAAGAATCACGAAAATTCAACCTTCTCATTGCTTTGACATACAACCAATCATTTTTCTGTATCCCCAAAATTTTAAACCTCATAAACAGAAACAAAACAGCCCTTTTAATCTTTCCGCATCTTCCCCCCCAAAGGATCAGTTTTTCTGGTTCCGCCGAACTTGAAAACACTCCCGAAGAAGCTAAATGGTTCATAACCATGGTTTCCAATGTACTGCATAGCGCCAGGTTAATCACAGCACGAAAAAAAACGGAAATGAGAATCGCACTCACCGAGATGCTGATGAATGCAATCGAGCATGGGAACTGTTCTATTTCATTTGAGCAAAAAGCCGATTGTCTGAAAAACGACATGTCAATTATAAAGTTGATTGAAGAAAAAATGGAAGACCCACAGATTCGTAAAAAAACGTTAACAATCGACTTCACCTGCGAAGCAGGATACGGGATTTTCACAGTAAAGGATCAGGGTAATGGTTTCAACTGGAAAACATACACAAGCCGCAAACATCTTGACTATGCCCCAAATCTTAATGGCAGAGGGATCTGCATAACTCAAAAAATATCAGATTCACTCTCGTACAATGACAGAGGCAATGAAGTAACTCTGGGATTCAGATTTGACCTATTGTCGGTATAAGAAGAGAAATCAAATACTTACACTTAAAGAATTGCAGATACCACTCTCCTGAATTATCTTTTACACGGAATTTTTGCCCTGAAACAGCAACTCAGGTGCAATAATTTCTATAACGAAGCGTAGTATTTGAAAAAAAAAGAGATGGTTACAACAGGAGTTAAAGTCATGGATGGGGCAGAACAGATATCCCGGGCCGCCGGCATTATAAAACAAGGCGGCGTTGTCGCATTCCCTACCGAAACGGTGTACGGGCTTGGAACCAATGCTTTCAATGAAAAAAGTGTAGCACGGGTTTTTGAAGTAAAAAAACGTCCCAGTTTCGATCCCCTGATTGTACACATAGATAATGAGAACTGGCTTACGGAACTGGTGCACAGAATTCCCGAAAAGGCAAAAATACTGATTGATGCATTCTGGCCCGGACCTCTTAGTATCGTGCTCCCCAAACGCTCAAAAGTGCCTGATATCGTAACTGCAGGCCTCCCCGGCGTAGCACTAAGGATGCCTTCAAATCTGGTAGCCCTTACACTTATAAGAGAAGCAGGTGTGCCTTTAGCAGCCCCCAGTGCAAACCCGTTTGGTGCCATAAGTCCCACTCTGGCGTCCCATGTAAAAGAACAGCTTGGTGAAGATATAGACATGATCCTCGACGGAGGGCCATGCAGTGTGGGAATTGAATCAACTGTAATCTCATTTTTAGAAAGCGAACCGGTACTGCTCCGTGCCGGAGGAGCAGAGCTGGAGGAGATACAAAAGCTCATAGGCAAAGTAAAAGTAGCCTCAGCCATGGAACATATCAGCCACTCTCCGGGCAGATGTGAGCGGCACTACTCCCCCTCCACCCCCCTCACACGCCTCAGTGATCCAAAATATATCCCAACAGAGCTCAGAGCAGGACTGATATCAGTTGCTCCCATCGAGAAAAAAAATCTGCCACCCAATATAGTTTCAGTTGAAATCCTCTCAGGAAGTGGTGATCTTCGGGAAGCTGCATGCAATCTGTTCGCAGCGATGCGCAGACTGGACAGCTCAGATCTGGAGGTTATTTACTCCCTCCCACTCTCAAATCAGGGGCTTGGATTAGCAATAAACGACAGGTTATCAAGAGCTGCTGTAAGATAGGGAGATTTTTTTTCTGTATAGCCTTTAGCCAGCTGTACTGCTTTTATCAGAATTTCCTGATGGACCAGACCGGTTTCCCGCCCGTACAGCCCACCGTACAATCAATGCCACAACCACCAGAAGTATAACGGTCCACAACCACCAACCAATTCCCCGCTGGGGTATGGGCTGTCCGTTGTTTATCTGAGAGTTGATTGTGCAGGGCAGAAAAATAAAAAGCACTACCCACAGATGCTTCACCATGTTTCCATGCCCCCCTTTTTTTATGGTTTATATACACATTTCAAAATGTAAGAATTTGCAATAAGCATACCAAAAAAGGTATCACAAACCCCACTCAACCTGCATCACTGACATAGCCTGCTGGAAATCAGCCGGCAGAGGAGCCTTGATTTCAATGGGCCTGAAGGTGAATGGATGAACAAATTTCAGGGAAAAGGCATGAAGTGCGTGACGGGAAAAGCACTTTAACACCGAATAGGCAAAGGGACGATCCATCGGCGCAAACTTTAAAACCCTCTCTCTTCCTCCTCCATATAGATCATCATTGAGCACAGGAAAACCGCAGTGGCTGCTGTGGACCCTAATCTGATGTGTTCTGCCGGTAAAGGGAGAGAGTGTCAGAAAGGAGATACCCCTTTTGTGCTTTATGAGCCTGTAACTGGTAAGGGCAGGTTTTCCCCCCTTGAAGTCGACTGAACGTTTGAGCGGATTTTTTCTGCTTCTTGCAAGCGGGCTGTCGATCTGCCCTTCTGTATCAGGTACTGCGCCGATACAAAATGCAGCGTACCTTTTTTTGATTTCACGATTGCAGAAAAGCTTTGATACTCTTTGGTGAGCCTCATCACTCTTAGCAACGATCAGCACACCACTTGTGTCTTTATCGAGTCTGTGAACGATACCAGGGCGCTCTACAGCACTACCCCTGGAAATTTCCCCCAAATGATACACTAAACCATTAACAAGCGTCCTGTCAGGGTTACCATTTCCAGGGTGCACTACCAGACCGGCAGGTTTATTTACGGCCAAAAAAAAGGAATCCTCATATAGTATATCAAGATCAAGTTTTTGGGGCTGAGGTTTTTTTCGATAATCTGCTGATTCTGCCAGCTGTGTTGAAATTACCTCTACTGTGTCACCCTGAGATAAGCGGGTGTTTTTTGATGCTGCCGTATTGTTGATTAAAACATGTCCCTCAGAAATAACCTTCTGCAGTGCGGAGCGGGTAAATTTTTGGATTTTCCCGGCGAGAAACAGATCAAGCCGTTTTCCCTCAGACTCCGGATCTACTGTAAAACGATGTGGAACACCTCTCTTATCAGTTTGATCCACTTTCAACCTCTTCAGCTTTTTCGCAAGGCTCTCTTTCACTGCTTACAATGGCGTTTTCCGATTTCTGTTTTCTGGCATCCAAAATACTTCCCAGAAAAATCAAACCAACCCCAACGGTTACATATACATCAGCCATATTGAATATAGGCCAGTAAAGAGTATCAGATATTCCAACCCGTATAAAATCCACCACGCCCTTCTGAGGATGCATGATTCTGTCGAACATGTTTCCAAAAGCACCCGGCAGAATAAGTATCAGTCCCCAGTGAAACAGGACTTCATGTTTTTTAAGTGAGCGATAATAAAAAAGCAGCAAAACAATTGCAAAACAGGAGAATACCAGAAAAAACTGGTTAACCGGAAACCAGGGGAGCCATCTCTGAGGGTTAAAACCAAACAGCGCACCTCTATTATATACAAGTAACATCTGCAGATAGTCACCAATGACCGGCACAGGCACTCCCATTGTGAGTCTGGTATCGGCCAAATACTTTGTATACCAGTCGATAAAAAATCCCACAACTGTAACAATCACCAAAACAAGCCACTTGTGTTTTAAAAGCTTCCCCAACGTAATCCTCCTTAAAGTAAAAGCACTCAGCTATTTTGCATTAAAACAAACCCGACTATTATATTGAGCTGCAATTGCAGAAACACAAAATAACCTATTACCCGCCAGTTACTATAAAAAAATGAGAAAAATTCTACCATTCCTCAGAATAGTTCGATTTGGCAATGTAGTTATGACAGCCATTGCTGTTTTTCTTGGTTCATGGATAACCCAAACCGTAGAGTGGCACTCTACTGTACTCTTAATGATCGCAGCAATGAGTGCCACCGGGTTTGGAAACGTAATAAACGATCTCAAAGACATCTCCTCAGACCGCATAAATCATCCCCACAGGCCTCTGGCCAACAATGAGATGTCGACTGTTTCAGCATGGGTATTTGTGGTATTTCTTATAGTTTTGTCTGTTTCTGCTGCCGTTGCAGTTTCTCTGTTCTATGTGAAAGCTACACTTTTCCCGATATTCCTTCTGCTTATCTACTCACTGTATCTGAAAAAAACACCTCTTGCAGGGAATCTTCTTGTGGCAATACTGGTGGGGTATGCACTGCTTTACCCCGCACTGCCATTTGAACAAAGAACGATTCTTCTGGTTCCTGCCGGACTTGCTTTTCTGCTTAATTTCTGCAGGGAAATAATAAAGGATCTCCAGGATTGTACCGGAGACAAGGCAACCGGCATAGTTACATCTGCATCTCTTCCCATACCCCTTTTGAAATTTCTTCTTACCCTCGCAGCACTACTTTATCTCCCTCTCTTATTCATACCCGTTATTTCAGGACATTTCGGGATAATTTATGCAGGGATTTCGCTTTTTTGTATTATTCCGCTTCATGTGGTGTGGTACAGTAAACTGCTAAAAAAAGAGTTTCCCAACAATACATCAGGTATTTCCAAAATATTGAAAATAGAAATGGCTGCAGGGCTTATGGCACTGGCTGTGGACAAGGCTTTATTGTTTTAGACGGTTACGATCTATCTGTGAGATAATTTTGAACGGAACAAATATCGCAGAAAAAATACCACTTCGGTATCACTACGCTTGTCCAGATGCGAGCACCGCTGTCAAAAAAAACAGTTCAAAAAGTTCAGTAGCAGCACCGATACAATCACCGGTCAATCCCCCGAGACGCTTCATATACAAAAAACAAACCGACACTGTGCCGATTACCCCAACAGGCAGTGCCCAGTACAATATAAAATGATTCTCAAAAACCACAACTGCAACCGATACAATTAAAACCTGCAGTGCCAGATAAACTGTAATCCGAGCCGGTCCTTTAAAACCAAACGCTTTCCCCTCTTTTCCCCGCGCATAGGGAAAGAGCAAAAGAAAAAATCCCTGCATAATACGAGAATAGGATATGGCAAAAACTATCCACAACGTCAGACCAGTTTGAAAGAGCTGTTGGTAAGCAGCAACACGCCACAATACGGATATAACAATAGCACCCACTCCGAAAGTTCCTATGTGAGGATCCTTTAGTATGGAGAGTGTTTTTTCCGGGGAATGAATTGTGCCAAACGCATCGGCTGTATCCGCAAGTCCATCCAGATGCAACCCGCCGGTTACCACATAATTGACCATTGCAATCAGTAGACCGGCAACAAAAGTCAGACCGGCAGCATACAGTGCTATGCCCTGTGCAAAAAAATATTGCAGCAAACCTATAACCGCTCCCACGAAAACGAAATACGGTAGTGCACTGTACTTGTGATCCGTTTCTCTTCCCCGTATGGGAATGACTGTTAATAGTCTGAGTGCTGTTATAAAACCTTTTGAAATCATTTTTGTTCCTTTACTTGCTTACAAAGGGAACTCCAGCGTAGATTTCATACTCCCTATTCCCCCCTTCCGCTCACCCTGAGTCCCGATTAAAACCGGGATCGAAGGATTCCTACTCTCTCCTCCTACCCTTTTTCTTACTCAACGCAGAAATCTCATCCCAATCACTTCTAATCAAAGCCTCTTTCTTTTTCCTGCTCCAACCTTTTATCCTCATTTCAGCTCTGAATGCTTCTGGTATTAAATGCCTGCTGAAAAACCAATTTTACCGGCCTTCTTGTCTCTGTGTAACACTTGTATATTCCCTTATTGTGTTCGTACAATCTTTTTTCCAAATTATCAGTATGACCTGTGTAGTATGATCCATCGGAGCAGAGTAATATGTAAACGGAAAACATATTCAGTCTCCTTTTTTGAATTTAGGAACACTTCGATACGGCCAATAAGAATTGGCCTACTCAGTGTGAGCGGAAACGGATTCACAGCACATTCAAAACAGCCAGTTTCCCCCCTCCCGCTCACCCTGAGTCCCGATT